>JAFQUL010000040.1 GCA_017408535.1 Clostridia bacterium | reverse complement strand
TCAAGGTGGTCAAGCTCGTGGCAGAAGGCTCTGGCAAGGAGTCCCTCTCCGGTGACCTCGAATTTTCTGCCGTCAATGCCGGTGGCTCTCACCGTGACCTTGGCGGGACGCTTGGTTATCCCCCATTTGCCGGGGATGGAAAGGCAGCCCTCTGCCTCCTCCTGTTCACCCGAGGTCTTGATTATCTCGGGATTGATCATCTTATATATAACGCCCGGCTCAGTCTCAACTATTACCACGCGTCGGAGTATACCTACCTGAGGTGCGGCAAGTCCGCAGCCGTTGGCACGGTGAAGAGTCTCCACCATATCGTCAATAAGAGTCTTTATTCTGGGGGTTATCTCCTCTACTTCTCTTGAGGTCTTGCGAAGGAGGGGATCGCCCTCTTTGAGTATATTAAGTATAGCCATAATTCTTCTCCTGAAATATAATATCAAATTCCCGAGGGATTAGTGTCTATTGACAGTATTATCTTGCTCGATATTTCACGTGACAGCTGACGCAGTACCCGGGAAAACAGCTCTCTTGATCTGGCGTTTAGCTTACACTTAAACACCATTCTCATTCTGTATCTGCCGTCAAGCTTATATATCGGGGCTTCAAAGGGTCCGAAGGCAACGATCGGAGTGTCTGAGTACTCCTCTGCCGCCATTGCATTTATCCCCTCTGAAAGCCGTATCATACCGTTGCCCAGCTCTATCTCATCCTCAGCCGTGGCAGTCAGCAGTACGATATCGCAAAAGGGGGGAAAGAGATAGTTTTTACGAAGCAATATCTCTTTTTCATAGAATGCCTCATAATCCTGGGCAGCCGCAAGGCGGATAGTCTCGTTATCCGGCATGTGGGTCTGTATTATCGCTCTTCCCGGATATTTTCCGCGTCCTGCACGGCCAACAACCTGCGTTATGAGAGAAAAGGTCTTCTCACCTGCCCTGTAGTCGTCAAGATGAAGCGCGCTGTCCGCATCAAGCACACCGACCACCGTTACCTCGGGAAAATCGTGTCCCTTGGTGACCATCTGTGTACCGAGAAGGATGTCCGCCTCCTTGTTTCTGAAGCGGCCGAGAATATCCTCGTAGGAAAACTTGGTCTGTGTGGTATCGTTATCCATACGAAGTATGGGGGACTCGGGGAACATATCAGACAGATCGTTTTCTATCTTCTGGGTTCCGTATCCAAGGAAGGCTATATGCTCAGAGCCGCAGGAGGGACAAAGAGTAGGCACTTCCCTTCTGTAGCCGCAGTAATGACAGATAAGATAGCCGTTTTTAGCACGGGACAGAGTATCGTTTGCCACCCGTGCACCGTTCTTTGTATGATAAGTGAGAGATACACTGCAGTGGGGACATTCCACCACCTCACCGCACATACGGCACATTGCAAAATGGCTGTAACCGCGGCGATTGAGGAAAAGAATAGACTGTCTGCCGCTATCCTTTGCTTCTGCCACCGCCCTGATTAGAGTTTCACTCATAGGGGAAAGGTTACCGCCCGCACTCTCACGGCACATATTAACGATCTCCACAGACGGCAGAACAGCGTCGCCGTATCTGCTCTTCAGTGTGACCAGCTTATACTTGCCGGTCTTGGCTCTGTAAAAGCTTTCGATACTGGGGGTTGCCGATGCAAGGAGCATCAATGCATTATTCTTTGCCGCTCTGTATCTGGCAATGTCCCTTGCGTGATATTTGGGATTTGAGTCTGATTTATAGGTATGCTCCTGCTCCTCGTCTATTACTATCATGCCGAGGCGGTCAAGGGGAGCAAATACTGCACTTCGGGTACCGATGACCACGTCACTCTTACCGTCCGCAATACGCTTATATGCGTCATATCTTTCACCGGCTGAAAGAGAAGAGTGAATGACGGTTACTCTGTCTCCGTAGTAGCCGCAGAATATATCAACTGTCTGGGGGGTGAGAGATATTTCCGGCACAAGTATTATTACCTGTCTGCCGTCGCTGAGGACTCTGTCCACCATTGCCTTGATGACTCTGGTCTTTCCGCTGCCGGTAACACCGTAAAGCAGTGCCGCCCGAGCTTCACCCGAGGAATACAGATCATCGAGCTCGCCGTATGCGGCGCTCTGCTCGGGGCTGAGTATATTTTCGTCTTTTTTTTCTGATTTTTTCGGAAGGTACGGATCTCTGTACTCTTCCACCTTTTCTTCCGATATGATTCCCTTTTCAGAGAGATTTTTAAGCTGAGCGGCAGTTACTGACAGCTGTTTGCGCAGTACCTCGCCCTCCACTCTGCCGTGATTGAGCAGATGCCCCACTATGGCCCGCTGTTTTGCGGTACGGAGCCGGCTCGACTCACCGGAGGCCATAAGGGATGCCTCTTCCTCAGTTACATTCAGGGAATAATATTTTACATACTTGTCGTTCTTCGGTCCGTTTACTCTGAAGTCTGAGCGGAGATATCCACGCCTTTTAAGACCGGTCAGAATATCGGCGGATTCTGCACCGAACTCCTTCTTTATATCCGTAAGAGTAACGCTGCCCCCGCGCTTTATAAAAGCACATATCTCGCTCTCAATACTGCCGTCAGACGGCGGTATCTTGTCTCCTGCGGAGAAGCACTCAATAAGAGAAGAAAATGCGGCGGAGGGCAATATTGCGTGTACCGCATCACCAAATGAGCATAACGTTGACGAGCATATAAATGAGCACAGCCCGAGCTGTTCCTCACTCAGGGCATAACGCTCCTGAGTTACCGACAGTACGGGCTTTAATTTTATTCTTTTTCCGTCCTCAGAGGTATATTCGGAAGCATCCGAGTACCCCACAACAACAGCCGCACGGCGGCGGTTACCGCCACCAAAGGGTACGGTAACAAAGCTGCCCACGGATATCTCCTCGGACAGATGCTCCGGCACGGTATAGCTGTAGGGAACGTCAAGAGAGTACGGCGCGTCGAGCAGCCGTACAAAAACTGATGCGCTCTGCATTTTTTATGCGCGGCCGCAGCCGTCCTTTCCGTTTTTTCTTCAAAATGGTATTCCGTGATCAGTCGTTTACGGTAACGTCAGACTCGATCTCGGGAACGCTCTCCTCAACCACACGGTATTCACCGCTGCTAAGACGGTTTATAGCATTCTTGACAGCCTTTTCATCTCTGTACTCACGGCGTATCATAGAGGAAAGACTCTTATCGGTCTCTTTATTGGCGATAAGTCTCTCAGCCTCTTCTCTCTGTGCAACGTATTCATCGGTTACCATACGCGCACACTTTGCAGTTGCGATAACGAGCATATAGCGGTTATATTTGCCGCCTTTAGAAAGTTCATCTATTGAAGGGTAGATCATGTTGTTTATTCCTTTCACTCAAGATCCGCTGTGCGGAAGGTTATTTGTTACCGAAAAATTTTTTACCGAAATCCGGGTTATTAATGACTCTTCTCTCATCATAAGGAGCACCGTCAACGATCTCGGCTATCGTCTCAGCCAGCTCGTGGAACTTGCCTTCCTCATTGATGAGTATATAATCAAACATACCAAGACGTGCTATCTCGTCTCTTGCGGTAGCAAGCCTCTTCTGTATGATGTCCTCTGTCTCCGTTCCCCTTCCGCGCAGACGTGCCTCAAGGGTATCGTAGTCGGGGGGAGTTATCATTATCAGGAGAGCTTCCGGATAGAGCTCTCTTACACGGGAAGCTCCGTTTACCTCTATCTCAAGTATGAAGTATTTGCCGTTTTTCAGTGCGATCTCCATCTCGTCAAGAGGGGTACCGTAAAGCTGATCGCAATACTCGTTGTACTCAAGCATACGGCCTGCCGCAAGGCGGGACTCAAATTCCTCTCTTGAGATAAAGTAATACTCTCTGCCATGCTTCTCTGTGGGACGCACACCGCGGGTAGTGGCGGATACAGAAAGCGCATATCGGTCATCGAGAGCAAGCAGCTCCTTTACCACCGTGCCCTTGCCGCTGCCGGCAGGACCGGATATCACTATAAGCTTTCCGCTGTAATCAGTCATCCTCTTCCTCGCTTCCTGCCTCGTCGTCCGTGCTGGCATCGTCGTCAAGGAGACGGTTTGAGATGGTCTCTGCCTGAATTGCGGAAAGGATCACGTGCTCACTGTCGGTAACTATGACAGAGCGGGTACGTCTGCCGCAGGTCACGTCAATGACCCTGCCGTCATCCTTAGCGTCTGAAATAAGTCTCTTGATAGGAGACGAGTCGGGGCTGACAAGAGCAACTATTCGCTCAGCCGCCACCATATTTCCGAATCCGATGTTGATAAATTTCATTTTCTTTTCTCTCTGATACCTGTTGTTGGTGCCGTAAAGTTATTCTATATTCTGTATCTGTTCACGTATCTTCTCAAGCTCGCTCTTAATATCCACAACCTTGCGGGCGATATCGGAATCGCAGACCTTAGAGCCAATGGTGTTGGACTCACGGTTGATCTCCTGAAGAAGAAAGTCAAGCTTTCTGCCCACAGGCTCACCAGAGCTCATGATCTCCTCAAAGGAATGGAAGTGGCTGTCAAGACGGACAAGCTCCTCATCGATAGCTACCTTGTCTGCAAAGATAGCACACTCGGTAAGTATCCTGCTCTCCTCTATCTCGACACCGAGACCGTCAAGCATATTCTTGATACGCTGTTCCATCTTGCCGCGGTATGCGGCGATCTCACGGTCAGAGGCGAGAGCGATCTCCCCTGCTATATCCTTGATGTGAAGTATCTTCTGACGGATGTCCTTCTCAAGACGTTCACCCTCAGCGGCCTTCATTGCGTTATAGCCCTCAAGAGCAAGGTCAAGAACGGTCTTTATATCAGCCCAGTCCTTCTCAGCATCCTCTTCCGGCTTCTGAAGTGAGAAAATATCCCTGTTCTGTGCCACCGACATAACCGAAATATCATCCTTAAGCCCGTACTCAGTACAAAGACGTCTGAGTGCGGCGATATATGACTCGGTATAAGGCACGTCAAGATCGACTGTTACGCCGGATGCGGCAGTAAGATCAACCATAACGCCTACCTCAACCTTACCTCTTGCGATACCGCTCTGGGTAAGATGAGTCTTTATTTTATCCTCAAGAAAGCTGTAAAGTCGGGGAAGTCTCACAGAGCAATCAAAATATCTGCTGTTGACCGACTTCAGCTCTACGGTAATTTCTTTGTTCCCGATAGTTTCTTTAGCGCGGCCGAAGGCCGTCATACTCTTTACCATGACGGATAAGGTCCTTTCAGTATCTCGCGCCCGCCCACAAGAGGACAGTACGCCATATTAATATATAATAATTATACTATAGTAAAACTCTCTTTGTCAAGTTTAATAGTTAAAATGAGTGGAGTTCTTGAAGCGTGCTCTCAGCTTTACCATATACAGGGTGATAAGCTTGGTAAGCACGTAATCAAACAGCAGGAAGGTAAGGTTTCCGACGGCATACACTATAGGGGAAAAGCCGAAGGTAAGATCCTCAAGTCCCATTATACTCTTGCTGACAAACACAAGTGCGGTCAGCGAGGCATTGAACAAGAGCAGCTTGACGATCCAGGCAAACACCATAGGAAGCCGCTCTGCATAGGCCTTGATTATCGGATATATACCGGCAAAAACCAAATAAGTAAGTGCGGGTAATTTGTTCGGCAAAAGAAGCATGGACAGTATCGAGGTAGCGGCATATATCAGCCAGGGGTAAGAGCCGCCAATCTCGATGACCGCATATACCACCACAAGGGCGCATATTGCCGCCATTGTCAGAAACATAACATCTATGACCGCACCGAAATACAGTATTATTACGCTCATAGCGCAAAGCACCGCCGAGGTAGCGATCTTTCTCGTTTTTTTCAATGTATTTTTCTCCTCTTGGCTTCAGCAGCAGGATATACAGTCACCGCCGCAGCATTCGCAAAGGCAATCGGCACACATAAGACCGGTACACACGTCACAGGCAGAGCAGCCGCCGTTTGACGTGCTGGTGCGGTAAGCACGGCCAAAGCCTGCGGCACCGCCGGATATACGGTCTTTTGCGGCTTTGTACTCAGGATTACCCGGATCCATATAGCAGGCAGTTTCAATATATCTCTGAGCATCGGCATACCAGCCCCTCTGCAGGCAGATACAGCCCTTGAGGAAGTTCCATTCCGCATCGCGTCCGGCTGAGGGAGTGGAGTCAAGGATGCTTTCTGCCGCGGTATACTGACCGGCATTTATCATACGGCGTACCTCAGCAAAGGAGCTCTGCCCCCCGTAGCTGCTGTTGTAGCTGCCGCGGGTATATGAGCCGTCGCCGTAGGATGAGCCGCTGTTGCCGGCTGCACGCTGCTTCTGTATAGTATCGTAGGCCTCGTTGATCTCCTTCATCTTCTCTGAGGCGAGATCGGCAAGAGGACTGCCCTGATAACTGTCAGGGTGATACTTGCGTGCAAGCTCACGGTAGGCTTTTTTTATTTCTTCGTCTGTGGCCGTAGGCGAAACGCCGAGGACCGAATATGGATCTTTCATTTATCGGTTTCTCCTGTTGGGTCAACGCCGAGAATGCGGCAGGCCGCCGCAGGCATCCCCAGTTCAATAATATTCTTTATGATACTCTCAACCGCCGGACAACGGGTATAGTCAAGCAGCGAGACCGAGGCGTACAGGTCTCTGCATTCAAGTAAGAGTGCCTCGTAAAGGTTTTTCTTTACGCTGTCAGATATCCCGTCACCGCCGCAGACAGCGACAATGGGATTGTAGCTTCCGCTCTTTACGTCATCGCCGTAGTCGTCTGCCGCATCGGCAATATATATAAATTTTCCGAGATGGAAGCCAACGTCATAGCATATACGGTACTCGGGAGAGCTCTCCTCTCCTGTATCGCCGCTGCATATAAGGGCAAGGGCACGTCCGAAAAGCTCGGCGGGGCGGTCAATAGAGGGGCAGTTTTCTTTTTCGAGAGCGGTAAGCTCTGTGAGATACTCTGAGACCCCGGATGATATTTCCCCTATTTTTCCTGATCTTCTGCCGAGATACTTGCCGTAGGGCATAGCGAGAAAAGCACCCACGCGGCTGATACCGCGGCTGTCAGATTTGTTGTCCTCTATCTTCATCGCAGTAAACATAGCCGTGGCGTACGCACAAAAGGACAGGGCGCGGCACTCACCGAGAGACGGCCGCCGTTTCAGCGGATGGAGAGCACATCTCTTACGGTCAAAGGAATATTCCTCACCGAGGACAGCCATACGCACCAATGCCAAAAACACCAGATCATAGTTTAACGCAAAACGGGAGGCGCATCCGGTATTCCTGCCGAGAGACCGGCAGAGGCCGCAGTATACCCCTTTATAGTATTCGTATTCGCTTACCTTTAATTCAGGAACAAGAGGTCGGACGTAACCAAACAATATTAATCCTCCCGGAAAGGTATAGATATAGATAATAATATATTAATACAAATCAAAGCGTATTGCAATAGAAAATTTGTAAATTCTTTGTCCTCTGCTTCACCTTCTATGACGCTTTTCGGGGTTATCTTGGCAGAAGGGCTTGACTAAACGCAAAAAAAATTATATATTAGACCTATAGGATATTTTAGAGTCAAAACTGTAGGCTGAGCAGTATGGAGCATACTTTTACAGTATCATTATTACACAGTTCTCTGACGGTACGGTGTCCGATCAACGAAAAAGCGAAGAAAAAAAAGAACAGCGTGAGGAATTATCTGACATAAAACGCAGTTTTGCCATCACGCTTTAAAATATTTGGGAGACTGATATGATAAACAAGGAATACGACAGAAAAATTACCGCGTGGCTCGAAGAAAATAAAGACAGGCTGGTCGAAGAATGGATGGAGCTGATACGCATTCCGTCTGTTGAAGGTGAGCCACTCCCCGGTGCACCCTTTGGCGCTGAGTGCCTCCGTGCGCTTGAAAGCGCGGCTGAGCTTTTCAGAAAAGAGGGATTTGAGACCAAGATATCAGCGGACGGAAAATACGGTCTTGCAAAATGGAAAAACGGCGGAAAAAGCATCTGCCTTTTCGGCCATACAGACGTTGTGCCCGCCGGAGACGGATGGCTGTTTACCGAGCCATTCTCCCCTATAGTCAAGGACGGAACTCTTATCGGACGCGGTACTGCAGACAACAAATCCGGTATCATTGCAGCTCTCTCTGCTATGCGTGCCTTAAAGGAGTGTAATATTCCGATAAAGAGCAATATTCTCGCCTTCCTCGGTTCAAACGAGGAGACCGGGATGCAGGATATAGAATCGTTTACCGAAAATGAAGAAATGCCGGATCTCTCCATCGTTCCGGATGCTGAATTTCCCTGCTGTACCGGTGAAAAGGGTATCATTCACGCATGGGCGGAGAATTCATGCCCACTCCCAGACATTATTGACTTCAGCGGCGGCTCTGCCTTTAATATAATTCTTGACAAGGTTGACGTGACACTGAAATATTCAGACTGTCTTGAAGGTGAGATCTCGGAAAAGATCAGCGGTAATGATAAATTTACTCTCGCACGGGACAATGATGGAAATATCCGTCTCTCTGCCTTTGGAGTAGCAAAGCACGCCGCTTACCCCAAGGGCTCGGTAAACGCCGCCGCCAAGGCCGCCGAGCTACTCTCGGAATGTAACGCTCTTTCAGAAAGCGACCGCAGTATTATGCTAACAGTTGTAAAATTTTTCTCCGGGTATTATGGCGAGGGCTTTGGCATATAGCATACAGACAGCGACTTCGGGCCTCTTTCCGCGGCAAACGGAATGGTCAAGGTTGAGAACGGCAAGCTTCGTGCCAGCATAGATATCCGTTACGGTGCTTCCTTTGCCTCAGACGAGCTTGAAAGCCGTCTCAGAAAGGCTCTTGGAGACAACGGCTGGGAGGTCGTACAGCTTGAAAACGCCCCCGGCTTCTCAACCGACAAAAACAGCCCCATTCCCGGAG
>JAFQUL010000005.1 GCA_017408535.1 Clostridia bacterium | reverse complement strand
CTCTCCTGAGTTTAATACGTATGCCGCAAGCATTATATCAAAGTCACAGTTTTTGTATATTATACCCTTCCCTCTAAGGAAGGAATAAAGATTTTTACAGTCATAGCAGACAGTGCTTCTCTCGCTGTCCTCAAACAGAAAGGCTATCTCCCGCCAGTCGCCGGGTGCAACTTCGTAGCTCTCACCGTCAGCCACAGCCACACGGCAGACAGAGGCCTCTGTGTCAACGGTAAGTGCAATGCGTCTGCCCCTTGTTTTTTCGTCCAGGAGCGCAATATCCGCCGTGATATATTCCTCTGCCACAGAGTGTCTTTCAGTGCCTTCCTCAAGCTCAAAACGCTTGATAAACGCACCGAACTCAAGTTCACGGCAAAGCTCGAACATTCCCCCCTTATCCATACCGTCAAAGGTCAGATCATCCAGGGCAACACCGAGAGGGGCGTCACAGACGATACGTGCAAGACGACGGGAAAGAAAGGCATTATCCTTGCCCTCGCTGAGCTTTTTCTTGACCGAGGGGGTAAGTGACGAGCTCTCATACTCCTCGTATATTTTCTCCAGATCACCAAACTCACGGATAAGAGAAAGTGCGGTCTTTTCCCCGATTCCCGCAACGCCCGGGATATTGTCCGAGGAGTCGCCCATAAGTGCCTTGACGTCAACGAAGGCATCAGGGGTGATACCGTATTTTTCGAAAAAAGCCTTACCGTCATAGGTAATATAATCGGTGTTGGTGGCAAGCAGGACGGTTGCACTTTCATTTATCAGCTGAAGAGAGTCTCTGTCTCCGGTAACTATATAGCTGTGCACCGACACAGAACCGGCAATAACCGACAGAGTACCGAGAATATCGTCCGCCTCATACCCTTCCTTTTCAAGAACGGTAAGACCCAGAGCGCGGCAGGCCTTTTTTGCATAAGGAAGCTGCTCCGCCAGCTCCTCCGGCATACCGTGCCGGTTAGCCTTATATCCCTCATATTCAAGATGCCTGAAGGTAGGAGCTCTCATATCAAAGGCAACCGCCGCATAGTCGGGAGATACGTCTGAGATATACTTCGTGAGCATATTGATCATTCCGTACACCGCATTGGTGTGGAGACCCAAGGAATTGGTCAGCTCTCTGATGCCGTAAAAGGCACGGTTCAGAATACTGTTTCCGTCTATTACAAGGAGTTTTTTCATTACTCGATCCTTTTTTTCTTAATATGTCAAAGGGGATGAGTCACCTTGAGTGTGACTCAGCCCCCTGAGACTGTATTATTATTTATCAGTTGAAGTAGGGATATTCGCCGGGGTATCTCAGTTCCTTGGGAAGGTTTACAGAGATATCGGTTATACCGAGATACTTCATGGTGTTGAAGAGAGTACGTCCAACGTGTGCAAAGCCAACGCCTGCGTGGTGAGGATATCTCTTCTCAATAAGTACGTGGCGGTAGAAGCGGGCCATCTCGGGAACTGCGATCACTGCACGTCCGCCAAAGGAATTGGTGGGCATATCAAGAACCTCGCCCTCTGCGATATAAGAGGTGAGCTTAGCGTCAGCGGTAGACTGAAGTCTGAAGAGTGTGATATCGGATGCCTTGATCTCGCCGTCAAGAGTACCGCGGGATACGTTAGGCTCGGAATCGGGCTCAAGGTTTCTCTTCATGATCAGCTGGTACTGCATCTTCTTGCCCTCCTTAAGCAGGCAGGCAGAGGTGTTGCCGCAATGGAAGCCCATAAAGAGATCCTTTGCAGTGTAGTTGCCAACCACCTTTGCGTTCTCGCTGATAAGGTCTGCGGGAACGGTATTGTTGATGTCAAGAAGAGTAACGGTGCTGTCGGTAACAACGGTAAGGATGTACTCGGTAAGAGCACCGTATATATCAGTCTCACATGCAACGGGAATACCCTTAGCGGTGAGACGGGAGTTTACGTAGCAGGGTACGAACTTGAACATGGTCTGGAATGCGGGCCAGCACTTGTTAGCAAATGCAAAGTACTTAGCGGCACCGAGATTCTTCTCTGCCCAGTCAAGGAGAGTGATCTCAAACTGAGCAAGCTTGGGAAGGATACCGGGATAGCAGTTACCGCCCTCACCCAGCTCTTCCTCCATCTCCTTCATAACGCCGGCAATACGGGGATCGTTCTCATGAGCCTGGAATGCCTCAAGAAGGTCAAGCTCGCTGTTCTCCTGTATCTCAACACCGAGGTCAAAGAGAGGAGCAATAGGTGCGTTGCAGGCAAGGAAGTCGAAGGGTCTCGGACCAAAGGTAAAGATCTTGAGATTAGCCAGACCGTTCTTAACAGCCGCTACAGGAATAAACTCCTTGATCATTGCCGCAACGTCAGCCGCACCGCCAACGGGATACTCGGGAATATAAGCCGCAAGCTTACGGAGACCGAGGTTGTAGGATGCGTTAAGCATACCGCAGTATGCATCTCCGCGTCCGTTGATAAGATCCTTGCCGCTCTCCTCAGCCGCCGCTACGAACATAACGGAGTTGCCGCGGATAGCGGTAAAGCGCTGAGCCAGCATAGTCTCGGGTCCCTCGGGGCCGAAGTTGCCGAGAAATACTACGAGAGCGTTTACACCTGCGGCGGTAATATCCTCAAGAGCCGCAAGAGCGTCCTTCTCATTCTCAACTATAACCTTGCTCTCATATATATCAAGGCCTGCCTTTTCACATTCGGAAACAACGGCGATCCTGCGCTTTTCGGAAAGGGCCGCAGGGAAGCAGTCACGGCTTACCGCAACTATACCAAGCTTTACTACGGGGGTATTGTTCATATTATTCTCCATTCTGCCGCATCGGACGGCTGATTAATTGTTTTAACTTTTTATTTATTTAACTTGGTGTTATCGATAAAGTCCTCGGGCTCAACGGTAAGACCGATCTTATCCTGCTGATCTCTGGACCAGATTATGTGTCTCGGGCAAATATCAACGCATTTACCGCAGTCCACGCACTTAGAATAGTCGATAGATGCGATAAAGCCGTCTACCGTAATAGCACCCGACTCACAGACCTTCTCGCACTTGCGGCATCCTATACAGCCAACGTCACAGAACTGTCTGGTAACCGCACCCTTGTCTACAGAACAGCAGCCCACCCAGTGAGCACTGTCATAGGGGATAAGACGGATTATGTGCTTGGGGCAAGCGGCTACACACGCACCGCAGCCACGGCACTTATCGTAGTCAACCGCCGCAATACCGTTAAGTATTTTTATAGCGTCAAAGACACAGCTCTTTACGCAGGAGCCGAGACCCACACAGCCGTTGGGACAGACCTTGTCGCCGCCGCCCATACGAACCGCCGCACTGCAGTCCTTTACTCCCTCGTAATGATATTTTTTCTTTGCGTTGTTAAGGTGTGTACCGGAGCACATTACCTGTGCACGGATACGGATAGCCTTTTCGGGAGCAACACCCATTATCTCGGCTATCTCCGCTACCATTGCATCTCCGGCAACGGTACATGCGTTTACCTTGGCATCTCCCTTTACGATCGCCTCTGCACAGGCCTGGCAACCGGTGTATCCGCAACCGCCGCAGTTGGCGCCGGGCAGGACCTTGGTTATCTTCTTTATTCTCTTATCCACCTTAACGGCAAACTTTGCTCCGGCAAAGGCGAGGGCAAGGCCCAAAATACCGCCGATAACAGCAAGACACAAGGTGGGGATAATTATTTCCTTGATAAATTCCATTTGTTTTTACCTCCGACTTGTTAATATCAGTTAAAGCTGATACCGAGGAATCCGGAGAAGGCCATAGCTATAAGGCCTGCGGCAACAAGTGCGATGGGCACACCGCGGAAAGCCTTGGGGGGCTTTGACAGTGCCATTCTCTCTCTGACACCGGCAAAGATGACAAGAGCGAGAGTAAAGCCGATAGCCGATGAAAAACCGTATACCACCGACTCGATAAAATTGTGCCCCTCCTGAATATTCAGCATAGCCGCACCGAGAACGGCACAGTTGGTGGTAATAAGAGGAAGATATATTCCGAGAGCACTGTAAAGTGCAGGAATATATTTGCGGAGAAACATCTCGATAAACTGTACCAGCGCCGCAATAATGAGTATAAATGCAATAGTCTGGAGATACTCTACACCGAGAGGCTCAAGAACAAGATAGTATACTCCGTAGGTAACGGCACTTGAGATGGTCATAACGAAGGTTACCGCAAAGCCCATACCCACAGCGGTGGAGGGTTTGTCGGAAACACCGAGGAAGGGACAGATACCGAGGAATTTTGAGAAAATGTAGTTTTCTATCAGGATAGCGCTGAACATTAAAATGAGTATATCAACCATTTACTTTTCCCTCGTTTCCTTCTTTTTTGAAATCTCTGTCCTGCTTCTTCATCAGGAACTTCTGAACTGCGGCGATTATACAGCCGAGGGTGATGAATGCACCTGCCGGGTTGATAAGCATACCCACCGGCTTATACCAGTCACCGAGCACGGTAATGCCGAGAATAGTTCCAGAGCCGAACAGCTCTCTGACAAATGCGAGAACGACGACCGCAACAGTATATCCCACACCCATAGCGAGTCCGTCAATAGCGGAGGGGAGAACAGAGTGTCTCGACGCATAAGCCTCAGCACGGGCAAGAATAATACAGTTAACGACTATAAGAGGTATAAACAGACCAAGGGATTTGCTGATAGCGGGAGCGAATGCTTTAAGAAGCATTTCTACCACAGTAACAAAACCGGATATTATAACTATGTATGAAGCAATTCTGATCTGCTTCGGTATGATCTTTCTCAAAAGAGAGATAATTACGTTAGAGCAGATCAGCACCGCAGTAACCGAGAGGCCCATTCCCAGAGCATTGATCACGGTAGTGGTTATCGCAAGAGCAGAACACATACCGAGAAGCTGTACGAACACCGGGTTATTGGTAAGCAAGCCTTCCTTGAACTGCGACAATATCTTCTTTCCGTTCATAGGAATTTCCTTTCTTTGACTTAGATTGGGTCAACTGCACCCTGCCCTTAAGCGGCGGGGGCTTCAGCATCTGATACAGGGGCGGTGTCGGAGGATACAGGCTCATCCGTTGCCGCTCCGCTATCACCTGAAGGAGCATCTGTCTCTGTGGGGACGGTAGTCTCCGCATCAGGCTGGGTGACGATCTCTATAATAGACGTCTCATCTCTCTCGGGGATGGGAGGGATGGTCTCATCACGGTAAAGAGTATCAAAGCCGAGAGAGGGAGTCTCTCCGGTAACAGGCACCGTCTCAAGTCCCTCGTCCGGAGGAATGGGGGTACTCACGTCTATAGTGACCTCATCTGTGGAAACAGCCTCACTGCTGCTATCCTCTGTTGCAACACCCTCCACCTTAAGATCGAGAGCAAGAACTGCATTTACACCCGCAAGCACCGCCTTGGATGAAACGGTAGCTCCGGAAATAGCATCTACGTCCTGTCCAATGACCAGCTCACCGCTCAGACCCTTGTAGCCGGAAAGATATTCACTGTCATTTACACGGCTGCCTACGTTGGGAGTCTCGGACATTGAGATTATCTTAACGCCGTTTACAACTCCGCCGTGACCGATACCCACCAGCATCTCTATGTCACCGCCGAAACCGCTGGCGATAACACCTACTGCGTATCCTATGTGAGTATCCTTTTCCATAACCTTGTACACGCCGTTGATGGGAGCCCCGTGAACGGTCTCCTCCTCAGTAGATGCGGTACAGGTGGGGAATAATTCTTTTATTGCAATGTCGGTATCCTTCTGCTTGTTTGCCGCCGCCATATCCTTGGTAAGGAAATTGACCATAGCAAGCACCAAAGTAACTATAGCACAAACCGCAAGAAGCATCGCACCGGTCTTAAGCATAGGACCTACTTTCACTTTTCCGAGCTCATCCGGATCTTCAGCTGATTCGGGGGCAGGTATCTCGGCAGGAACTTCCTCAGCCTCTGCAGGTGCATTATCCGCTTCAGCAGGGATCTCCTCTGCAGGTACGGCGTCGGGCGTCTCTTCTGCAGCTAACTCTTCCGCGGGTACTTCTTCAGCAGAAGGCGCTTCCTCCGGCACTGCTTTCTCATCCGGTACTTCTGCCGGAGCTTCCTCGGCCGCAGGCACTTCTACAACGGGTTCTTCTACAGCTGTAACAGTCTCTTCTACAGCAGGTTCCTCTGCTACAGGTACTTCTGTTACAGCTTCTTCCTTCACCGTCGGAGCATCGGTTATTTTGAAACCTGTATCCGGAGAGTCTATCTCAATATCAGTCACAGGCTCACTGTCTGTGATCTTTATCTTTTCAAGCTCGGACTTGTTTTCAAGCGCATCGGACCGTACTCTTTTAATTGCTCTGCGAGCCAGCTTTTTCGAGTTGTCTTTATTTTGCATCCTTAGTCACACCTCCGAATCTCTTGGGCTTTGTGAATTTGTCGATATATCCTACAAGAAGGTTCATTATAAGTATCGCAAAGGAAACACCCTCGGGATAACCGCCGAAATAACGTATAAACACCGTCAGGAGTCCGCATCCGACACCGAATATCAGCTTACCCATCTCGGTTATAGGTGAGGTCACGTAGTCGGTAGCCATAAATACCGCACCGAGAATGAGACCGCCGGAGAATGTCTGGTACAGCATAAACTGTACTGCATCCTCTCCCGCCATCGGGAAAAGGAAGGTGATAAGCATCACCGTGCCGATGTAGGCAACGGGAATGTGCCAGGTTATAACACGGCGGGCAAGAAGATATATACCGCCTACCGCAATGAGAAGGCCGGAAACCTCGCCGAGACAGCCGCTCTTGGTACCAAGCACCATATCAACAAGAGAATTGTCAGGCAACATACCCTCCTTCATGGGGGAGAGAGGAGTGGCTGACGCAACGATGTCTGCACTGTCAACGGAAAAGCTGAATATCGGAAGAGAGCTGAAGGGTTCGGAGAAAGTATTGATTATATCCGTCCAGGAGAAGAGGAAAACTCTCGCCGCAAGGATAGGATTGACTATGTTTTTGCCAAGACCGCCGAAAAGTCCCTTTACAACTATCATAGCAAATGCTCCGCCTACGATGGGTATCCACAGCGGAACGGTCGCCGGCATATTGAAACCGAGCAGTACACCGCTGACAACAGCGGAAAAATCAAGCACGGTTATAGGTTTACGGGCAATAAGCTCGAAAAGCACCTCGAATATCACACAGGATGCCACCGATACAAGCACCACGGACAAGCTGCGGAAGCCGAACACGTATATACTCCACACAAGAGCGGGAAGCAGTGCGATCACCACGTCGATCATAATACCGCGGGTGGTTATCCCTTTCTTTATATGAGGAGAAGGCGATACGGTCAGAAGAGAAGGTGCCACTATTCTTGTACTAACGTTCTGATCATTTTTCATATCAGTCCCCTTTCTTCACTAAACCAATTATTTGTCTCATTTTTTTGCCTTTGCGTCACGTATCTCGCTCTTGGCAACTTTTATGTACTGAACTATCGGAATATGCGCAGGACAGTTGTATGCACAGGAGCCGCACTCAACGCAGGAAAGTGCGCCGTAGCTCTCGGCATTCTCGGGATCATGCTTTCTGGCATAAGCCGCAATATAGTTCGGCATAAGGTGCATAGGGCAGGCACGGACACATCTGCCGCATCTGATACAGCTCTCGGGCTGTTCGTATCTGCTGTTCATCTTCTTTGAGAGGAAAAGGACAGCGGAGGTGCCCTTTGTTACCGGAGCATCCACATCCCACTGGGCCATTCCCATCATAGGACCGCCGTTGATGATCTTCTCGGGCTCCTCAATGTAACCGCCGCAGAAATCGGCAATTGCGCTGTAGGGAGTACCGATGGGGACCAGAAGGTTCTTCGGGGTATCGAGACAGTCGCCGGATGCAGTCACTATTCTCTCAATAAGGGGCATACCGAGAGAGAATGCCTTATATACGGCCGCACAGGTCTCTGCATTGAATACCACACAGCCAACGTCGGCGGGAAGCTTGCCCTGGGGGATCTCACGTCCGGTGATAGCGTATATCAGCTGACGCTCATCACCCTGGGGGTATTTGGTCTTCATAACGCTGACCTTGAAAAGAGGGCTTCCGTCTACGACGTCATCAAGCGCAAGAATAGCATCGAATTTATTATCCTCTACCGCAAGGTGAGCAAGACGGAGCTTAAGAGCCTTCATTAAGATCTTCGCACCGTTGACCACCGCCTCAGGCTGCTCAAGAAGCAATCTGTGGTTAGCGGTAATAAAAGGCTCGCACTCTGCACAGTTTATGATCATGCAGTCCACCTTATCGATAGCGGAGCTGATCTTTGCGTAAGTGGGGAAGGTAGCACCGCCCATACCGGAGATACCGGCACGGCGGATGACCTCAATTATCTCCTCGGTCGTAGTATCCTGGATGGCCTTTCCGAAAGGTCGGACATCGGGGGATACAGTATCAAGATGATCGTTCTCTATAACAACGTATTTATTCTTCTGTCCGGTGGGAGTAGGCACTTCCCTTATCTCGGTAACCTTACCGGAAACGCTGGAATGCACAGGACAGCCAAGTCCACCCTCCACGTCACCTATCTTCTGTCCGCGAAGTACGCTGTCACCAACCTTTACAAGGGGGGTACACATTGCACCGATATGCTGTGACAAAGGTATATATACCGTATCGGGAGCAGCCATTTTCTCTATGGGGCACTTACTTGTATACTTATATTCCCTTACGTGAGTGCCGCCTCTGAATGTATATGCCAATACTTTCACCTCTTGCTTGTAATATGTAAAAAATGCCACATAGGCACACTTACACCTATTTTAAGTATTATACAATAAAAAGCATAACAATTCAACAACAATTTTATTAATATTTATGGTAATTCGTCACTATTTTAACAAAAGAAAAATACTCCCAAAAATCCTCAAAAAAGATATTGACAAACCTTTTTTTCTGTGGTATAATAGCCAAGTACCGCAGTTGCGGCATTAATATGTGGCGGAATAGCTCAGTTGGCTAGAGCAATCGGTTCATACCCGATAGGTCGTGGGTTCAAGTCCAACTTCCGCTACCAGGCCCGTTGGTCAAGCGGCTAAGACACCGCCCTTTCACGGCGGTAACACGAGTTCGATTCTCGTACGGGTCACCATAGAAAATGCCTCACAGTTGTGAGGCATTTTCTATAGTGACCCTAGATCGTAATCGAAAGCAAGTTACCGTGCAGCGTAAAGAGCTGTTTGACCGCCTATCTGCCAACCGGATCGAGTTGCTTAACAACTTAGCTAAGTTGTTAAGGTAACTTGTAAGAATATGTTCGCAACAGCGAATATATTCCATTCTCGTGCGGGCCTTAAATGAATACTAAAAATGCCTTACGAACGTGAGGCATTTTCTCTTTTAATTTTTTATATCCCGCATCTTTGCACCAAGATCGAAAAATCCGATATGGAGTTTATCCATATCGGATTTTCTATTTCTTGCTGTATATCCCTCGGAAATCAAGTGTCCTATTTTCGTCAGCTTTTAGTGATATATATTTTGTCGGCTTCTCAGTCCTCGATCGCTGCCTTGCGGCTGTTGATCTCGTACAGAATCTTTACGTCAAATTTCGGCTCTCTTCCGTCATAAGTGAAAAGTCCGTTCTGCTCCTGCTCAACGTCTGTCAGCTGAGTATAACAGAAGCCGAGGATTCGTGGATTATTGAGCAATGCGTCGGTCAGCCCTTTGTATCGCGCGTAGTATTCCTCAAAACTCTTAGTGGACTTTCCACAGCACCATGGCTTTGTACGGCCGCAGTTATCATCGTCCAAATTGATGCCGATGCCGCCGTATTCTGATACGAACACCGGCTCACCCTTCCAGGTCTGGCGTGTTCCTGCACGGTTGACCTTATCGTAAAGGCTGTTCTTTGTAACCAGTTTATCATAATTTTCCTTAAAATTAACAGGATCCTGGTCATAATCGTGAACGTCATAGATATCTGTTATAACGTGATAGTTGCCGCTGGTATCGATGCAGGGACGGGTAGGGTCAGCCAGCTTTGTCTGCCGGTAGATGATACGTACAAGCTCGCTGCTCCTTCTCTTACACTGAGGCCCGAAATCCCAGGTCTCATTGAGAGGGCACCAGCCAATAATGGCAGGATGGTTGAAATCACGTCTGACCACTGCCATCCAGTCCGGCAGAAAATAAGAGAGGCTTGTAATATCGGAATAATCTATGCCACAGCTATTGTACTCACCCCAGACCATATAGCCGAGTCTGTCACAATGATAAAGGAATCTGGGTTCAAACACTTTTTGATGTAATCTTGCACCGTTGAAGCCTACTGACAGACTGCACTGAATATCTTTGATCAGTGCCTCTTCGCTGGGAGCCGTCCAAATGCCATCGGGATAGAACCCCTGATCCAGAACCATTCTCTGAAACACGCATTTGCCATTGAGCAGAAATTTGCCGTCCTTCAGTTCCACCGAACGCAGACCGAAATAGGTCTTGACCCGATCATTTCCGAAATTTAGAATCATATCGTACAGCCCACCACAGCCGAGTTCCCACGGGTGGATCTCGGACAGACTGATCTCCATCTGTCCCGTTACCGACAGATCCTTCTTTTTTGCCTCACCGACCTTTTTACCGTTATAATATACCTCAGCCGAAAGATCGCCCGTTCCGCGCAGCTCTGTCAATACCGTGACCGTGCCGTTTACGAGGTCGGGGAGCAGCTTTGCGTACTTGATATAGCTTTCGGGAACGACTTCATACCACACTGTCTGCCATATACCGGTGGTACGGGTATAAAAACATCCACGTGAACGGTGTTCCCTGCACTGTTTACCGCCCGGTTGACGGGGACTGCGCGTATCATCGTAGCATGCCACCGTTACTATGTTTTCTCCTTTAACCAGTTCAGATGTAATATCATATTCTATCGGCGAACCGCAACCGATATGCGGTAAGCCTATCATCTTACCGTTGACCCAGACCTTTGTTTCAAAGTCCGCCGCACCGATATGAAACAGAATACGGTTACCTGAAAGTTCCTCCTCCGTAAAACAAATAACCTTTTTATACCATACGCAGTACATGAAATCCTTAACACCCACACCCGACAGATCAGATTCAGGGCAGAAGGGTAGCAATATCTCTCCTTCAAGCTTGTCTGCGTTTTGAAGACCGCGATCTTCGCCGCTCTTTGAATTATCTATTTCGAACATCCATATACCGTTTAGATTTTTCCAGTTCTCTCTTTCCCATTGCGGATTAGGATGTTCTGCACGAGGACACTGCACTGCTTGATTGCTCATACCAAATCTCCTTATTTTGTAATGTTTCAGCCTTTTTCATTATAGCATGACCCTGTGAAAAACACAATGCAGAGTGAGAGAATACTTAAACAAAAGCACAAGACTTAAATATAAGCAAAAGAGAAGGTACTGCGTTCCGGGGAACACGGTACCTTCGAAATATATTAAACTTTAAGTGCAAATCTCTCGCTACAGCAAGGACATTTGACAGTATGCTCACCCTTCTGCTTCGGAAGGCGGAGAGTGTTTTTGCAGGAGGGACATTTTACGTAAACGTGAGTTTTTCTGTCCTTCCACTTATTTCTTGCGAGGCGAAAGAAATCGCGTACTTTTCTGCCCACAGAGCAAAATGCCTGATTTTCCCTTCTTCGTGCGGTAACATTGCGGGAGAGCATTCTGAAGAAAGAGTATATAAGGAGTCCATAACAGAGGAGACTGATAATAAGGGACGCCACGAGAGAAGTAATAAACCCGTTAACTATCGAAAGAACAAGATAAAGTATCAGAGCAAAATTTCCGAGAGCGTCAGCTCCGTTTCTGCCGTACATAAAGCTTATCAGCTTTTCCTTAAAGGATATTTTTCTGCCGTATCTGTCTTTCATACTTTGCCTCCGTTAAAATCATACGTATTCGGGCACAGCCGATGGCTGTGCCCGAATCAGTTTTATAAGATCAGCCGTCAAGACTTCATTCATCGCATTATCATTATAGACTGCTATTCTGTGTTTAATATGATATCTTTGTGAAAAAGAAATGTTTTTTACTGTCCGGCAGACTCCCCGTCATTTTCATAGAACAGCTGTACAGTGAGCGCGTTGTTGGTAGCAGATGCATTATACACTCTGAACACTACCTTCAGCTCTCTCTCGTCCTGGTTCTTGTTTACACGGGATATAACGTTCAGCAGGTCTGCCTTGAAGCTGTCCCCTTCTCTTGCAAAGGTGGGATACAGCTCAATATAGTTTCTGCCGGAATATACGGCATTGAGAACCTCTCTGTAGGCTATGCGGTCAAGCTCCATTAAGTTTTCCGCTCTGAGATTCTTTGTGCGGTAATAGTCCTGCTCCTGCTGTGCCGCAGGAAGGATCTCCTCACTGTCTATGGTATGATCCATCTTTACAGACTCAGCACTGAGGTTAAAATAGCCGTGAAACTTAAGCTCCGGGGCAAACTCAATATCACCGTCATTATATGCGCTGTCAAGATGATAGAATTTCCCGTCTATGTAAACTATGTTCCACATATGGGGAGAGCCGTCCGCAGTGCCCCGCACCACGTCGCACACAAGTCCCGCTGAATTAAGGAGATACTTCATTCCAAGAGCATATCCGCCGCTGAAGGCACGGCCGCCAACAAGTGCACCGTATGCCGTATTGGCAAGACGCCTTTCAGTATCTGTATTCTCTTTTCCGTCATTCTCCGCAGGAGGAGTTGTCTCTTCGGGGATCACCGTGTCATCTCCGTAATCTATATCCGGTCTTTCAAAATAGGTCACCGAGTCGCAAAACAGATCGTGAAGCAAAAGCTCAAGCTCAAACTCACCGATAGATATCAGCTCAATTTCCCCGTCAGAATCTTCAGCTATACTCTGCTTTGCACTCTTGATGATAGCATCTACCGAATCTTTAAGCTCGCCACGCATTTTCGATATCTCGTCAGACGTACCGAGATAGCTGAGCACTACCCTGCTCTTTCCTCTTGCAGTCTCAAGAGCAGTGCTGTCTGTATCAAGATAGAAAAATTCCGGATTGTCCGCTACAAAAGCAAGCATAACACTCTCGTATTCCTCGGGAGTATATTCTCTTTCCACCGACTCACTGACAGGATCGCATTTTTCTACCGCAGCCAGGAGAGTCAGATACAGCTCCTGCTCAGCGGCAGGAAGCACGTTATAATAATAGCGGTTAAGCAGGCTGTCAGCGGGAAGCTGATCCTCATCTGTCTCTTTGAAGGAATCCTCACCGCATATTACCGCTATGTAGATTATTGAAGCAACAGTTAACGCCACGCAAAGAAGCAGAATTCCGCCAAGCAACATTAAAAAAGTCTTATTTATCGGCACTCTTTTTGCCACGCTACACACCTCCGGAAAACTCTGATAGAACCGTACCACAAAGCACGGCGGCCCTTGGATAGACCCTCAGGACCGCCGTTTATTGGTTCAAATTGATAACTGACCGAAGACAGCCGGACTTATCTGCGTCTTACATCGTCGCGACGATTAGTCTTCTTGAGTATGTTGAGAATATCATCGAAGTCGTTCTCGGAAAGAACCTCTTCCTTGATCTCGGGCATAGTTCCCTCGCCGATCTCGTTATCCTTTACGGGATCGTATACGGTGTCCTCTGCATCAGCCTTCTCAGCCTCGGGAGCCTCAGTCTTAACTTCCTCTTTGGGAAGGGCTACTGCGCCCGCGGAGCTCTTATGATAGTTCTCCTTGTTAAAGCCGGTAGCGATGATAGTAACACGCATCTCGTCCTCAAGAGAAGGATCAAATGCAGCACCCCAGATGATGTTTGCATTAGGATCTGCTGCGTCAGCGATCATTGTAGATGCAAGATCAACGTCCTCAAGTCCGATATCGGGAGAAGCAGTAATGCTTACAAGGATACCGCTTGCACCGTCGATAGAGGTCTCGAGAAGGGGACTGGAGATAGCAACCTTAGCTGCAAGCTCAGCCTTGTCCTTACCGGTAGCGGCACCGACACCCATGTGAGCGTAACCGGCATCAGCCATGATAGCGGTAACGTCGTTAAAGTCGAGGTTGATAAAGCCGGGAACGTTGATAAGCTCGGATATGCTCTGTACACCGCGGCGAAGAACGTCGTCGGCGATCTCAAATGCGTTGAAAAGAGTTATTCTGGTATCGGATACCTGCTTGAGTCTCTCGTTGGGGATAACCACAAGAGAATCAACGTGGTCACGAAGATTGCTGATACCTGCCTCAGCCTGAGCCATACGGCGTTTGCCCTCAAATGCGAAGGGCTTGGTAACTATACCGATGGTAAGAATGCCCATCTCACGTGCAGCCTTAGCTACAACGGGAGCAGCACCGGTACCGGTACCGCCGCCCATACCGGCAGTTACGAATACCATATCAGCTCCCTCAAGAGCCTTCTTTATCTCGTCAATTGATTCCTCAGCAGCACGGCCGCCGATGTCGGGATTGGAGCCGGCACCGAAGCCCTTAGTGATCTTCTCGCCTATCGGGATCTTCTGAGTAGCGGAAGAGTGGATAAGCGCCTGCTTATCGGTATTAATGGATACAAACTCCACACCGCGGATGTTGGTATCGATCATACGGTTGACTGCATTGTTACCGCCGCCGCCTACACCGACAACCTTTATGCATACGCCAAGATCAAGATTCTGGTCAAGTTCAAATGCCATTTTTATAGTCCTCCCAAGTGTTATAAGGTTAGGGTTTAATACTTCTTTAGATATATATAAAATTATATACACTAATATAATAATATTTTTTTACGGATTTTGCAATAGTTTTCTTGAAAATAAACCGAAATAATTTGAAAAAATCTGCATTTTTCGCTGTTTTTCTGCTGTTTTTCAGAATATCCTCATTTTTTTAGTCGAATGTTATCTGATTATCAACGATAACTCCGCACTCCTCGGGGTCGGTAAGATCGATCTGAGCCCTCGTTATATTGCCGAGAAACATCTCGTCCTCCATTATCTTTCCTCCGAGATCCAGCTTCAGGGTAATGTCAGAGCTATCACCGAGTATAAGCTTATAAAGATCGTCGCATACTGCAAAGATGTCATACTTGTCCTTTATGTTCAGTATGGTCATGCGGTCATACACCTTTGAGACGACCGAGGCTGACATTACTCTTTTTACAGTTTCCCTGTCTACACCTTCCGCCATGATAAGCTCCTGGCCCACAACAGCGTAGCTTACTTCCCCCGCCTCCAGACGGATCAGTCCCTTTTCTTTTGTTTCATCCGATGAAACCAAGCGTTCGAGGACTACCAAATTTTCACCGAAAACAAAGTATTCTCCGCCTACCTCTGCATAAAATCCCGCATCGTATTCCTCTACTCTGACGACCAGTGTTCCCGGCAGATCACGGGTTATCCTTACACTTTTTACATACGGACAACCGTCAATAATATTCTTTGCGATCTCTTTTTTGTCTATCCCGTACATCTTGTCGCCGTAGCTGATACCGGAGGATGAAAACAACTGTTCATGTGAGTATATACCGCTTCCCTCAAACCTGACCTCTCTTATCCGCAGGAGAAAATACCCGCCGACAATGATCAGCACAGCGACGAGAAGTATCAGGATAAAAATCGGGAGAGCTTTATTTTTTTTCTTTTTAACGGGCGGAGCGTAATAAAACTCCTTACGTGTGCTTTGCTTTTCTGTGTTCATATTATCTCCGTTCAGAGACAGACTTTATTTTTTACTTTCCTCGCTTTTTTTCACAAGAGCACGTATTTCCTCAAGGATCCTCTTATTCGCGTCAGGAACAGCAAATTCCGCTATTGCACGGCGCATCTGCTCTGCCTTTTCCGGGGACTCTCTCAGTGCTCTCAGTTCCTTTTCAAGTCTGCCGTCTTTAAGCTCTTTTTCCTCTATCAGTATTGCCGCACCTGCATCAGCAAGGACCTTGGCATTCTTGTACTGGTGGTTATTGGTCACGTTGGGTGAGGGGATCATTATGCTGACCTTTTTCTGCATAGACAGCTCTGATACCGTCATTGCACCCGCACGTGATATCACCACGTCAGCCGCCGCCATTCTCAGCGGCATATCGTATATATATTCAAGCAGTTCTATGTTCTCAGCGCCCTCAAGTCCGTATTCTCTGAACATAGCGGTAGCCGCCTCGTACTCTATAGCACCAGTGGCATGAAGATGATGAACAGCGCTATCCTTTGAAGAGTAGTCACGCATCAGTGAGAGAACTGCTTCATTGACCTTTTCTGCCCCCAGACTGCCGCCATAGGAAAGTATATACTGCTCACATTCGGAAGGGACACCCAGCTTACGTCTTGCCTCGCCGTGTTCCTCTGATGAAAACTCACCGAGGAGGGGATTGCCCACGTGGACCAACTTCTGCTTCTGGCTGATGGAATTTCCGGTCTCCTTAAAATTAAGCCATATCGAGTCAACGTACTTTGCCAACATTTTGGTAGCGACACCGGGAACTGCGTTTGACTCGTGCACTGCAGAGGGAATGCCCATCATAGAAGCGGCTCTCAGCACCGGCCAGCACACGTATCCGCCGGTACCGATAACTATATCGGGGCGGAACTCCTTGATTATCTTTTTAGCTCTGTAGGGAGATACTGCGGCAAGATACATAGTCTTGATATTTGAAGGGGACAGACTGCGCCGTATTCCCTGTATCTCCACGTATTTTACATCGTAACCGGCAGCGGGAACGAGCTTGTTCTCAAGTCCGCTTTCCCTTCCGACAAAAAGAATCTCGGAACCGGGTATATTCTGCTTTATGGTATTGGCTATAGCAATAGCGGGATTTATATGTCCTCCCGTACCGCCTCCGGTCATAATTACTCTCATTTTTCTGCTCCAAAGTTATTTTTTCTGATATGAGTGCTTTGAGATCTTCAGCATTACTCCCATTTCCGCCAGCAGTATAACCATTGCCGTACCGCCGTAGCTGAAGAATGGCAGGGATATACCGGTGTTGGGGAGAGTATTGGTAACAACTCCGATGTTGAGAAGCACCTGTATTGCTATCTGACAGGTTATTCCCATTGCAAGAAGTGAAGAAAACTTATCCGGTGCGTGCATAGCGATGACAACACCCCGCCATACGAGAAGTGCAAAAAGCAGCATGATCGCTATTGCTCCCACAAACCCCAGCTCCTCACACACAATGGAAAAAATAAAATCATTGTGAGGCATTGAAGTATATCCGTACTTAAGTCGGCTGTTACCGAGACCTACACCGAGAAGTCCTCCCGAACCGATAGCGTACAGCCCCTGTATAGTCTGCCAGCCGCCGTCTCTCGGGAATGCCTCGGGATCAAGCCAGATCTTGATACGTCCGCTCTGGTATCCGTTACCGAACCACAGCATAGCTCCAAGCCCCGCCGCGGCAATACTGCCGAAGATACCGATCCATTTAATGCTTCCGCCGCCTGCAATCATTATAACGAGACCGAGGAATCCGATTATAAGCGTTCCGGAAAGATGGTGCTCAAGCATTACAAGGATACAGGCAACACCGATTATCATAAAGGGAATGAACGCATCGAATATAAAGCTCTTGGTTATGTGTAAGGGACCGAGATACATATCAAACCCGCTCCGCTCCTTCAGCTTATCCTTTTTGTCAAAATACTTTGCCAAAAGAACAACGATAGCCGGCTTCATAAAATCTGAGGGCTGGAAGGTCAGCTGTCCGATCTTGATCCATCTTACCGCAGTACCCTCCGCAACGCCTATTACCAGAACTGCCACAAGCAGTACGCAGGCAACGAAGAAGATGACCTCAGCGTACTTTTTGTAGGCGGTATACGGCCAAAGATAAGTAAACAGCATCGCCAGACCGCCGAGGGCAATAAATGCCAGGTGACGTTTAATATAATACAGGCTGTCACCGGTCTCATTTGCCGCATAGACGTAGCTGGCGCTGAACATCATAACAGAGCCGACAGCGATGAGCGCGATTACCAGTATAAGAAAGCTTCTGTCTATACCTGTAGTTATTCTCTCGTACTGTCTGTCCTTGAACTCAGCGGGGGTTACCGCCGTTTCACTGTGTCTCACCACACCGTTTGATATCGGTCTGTCAGCATAGTACCGCTGAGTACCGTTATCAGATATCTTTTTCTGTCGGGAGACATCTGCGGTTTTATTATTTTGTCTGCTTTCCCTCATTTGTCTCCCTCCTTATGTTTTATTCTTGTTTAATACACTATCAGATGATTATCGAAAAAGCGGCTATAAGACACATCACAAGGGTGAACAGTGTAAACACCGTTACTACCTTGACTTCGCTCCATCCGCACTTCTCAAAGTGATGATGGATAGGTGCCATCTTGAAAAATCTCTTTTTTGTCTTCTTATAATAGAGTACCTGAATGATATCGGACATCGCTTCGATTATGAATATCAACCCTGCAAGAACTATTATGAGGGGAGATCCCATCATAAATGCCGCACCGACGGTCATTCCGCCGAGGAAGAGAGAGCCGGTATCACCCATGAACACTCTTGCGGGATGGGAATTATATACAAGGAAACCAAGACACCCACCCATTGCGGCTCCTGAGATTACTCCGAGTCCCTCGCTCCCAAGTCTGAAAGCACAAAAAGCAAAGAATGCCATAATAATATGCGAGACTGAGGAGACGAGACCGTCTATGCCGTCGGTAAGATTTGCACTGTTTACGATACCGACGATAAGTACGATGGCAAATATATAATAGAATATACCAAGCTCAAGCTCTATGCCTATAAAAGGAAGATAGAGAGCGGTTGAGATAAATCCGAAGGCTCTCATACCGACAAGGTATATAGCCGCAACCAGTATCTGCAGTATCAGCTTCTGAGATGCACTGATACCCTCGTTCTGCTTTTTTGTCAGCTTTACCGAATCGTCGAATATACCAATAAGACCGTTTAAAAGAGCAAGCCCGAAGGTAAATATCAAAGGGAGTTGATCCTTTATATCACAGCCGCCAAAGAGCTTAACGGCTACGTAAACCGCTACTGCGGCAGTTATTGCTATTATGAAAGAAATTCCGCCCATAGTGGGGGTACCTTCTTTGGATTTATGCCATCTGGGGCCTATATCAAGTATCTTCTGTCCCATTTTAAGGCTTTTCAGCTTAGGTATAAGAAATCTGAGTATCAGGGCAGTCACAATAAATACTGCCGCCTGAGATGAAATAAAGCTTATATACATATACGTCTCCTTCTGCGGTCTTCAGCTGTTTAATATCTCCCTTGCAAGGAGTGCCTCATCAAAGGGATGCTTGCCGCTGATGTCTATCTCATATTTTTCATGTCCCTTGCCGCAAAGCAAAACAATGTCACCGGGAGAAGAATTCTCGATGGCATATCTTATAGCCGTCCTGCGGTCAGGGATCACAGTGTAAGGTTTTTCTCTGTCGATACCCTTCATGATATCTCTGAATATTTGCTCCGGCGGCTCGTTTCTTGAATTATCCGAGGTAATTACTGTCAGATCCGCCAAGGCTGTGGCTATCCTGCCCATTTCTGCCCGTTTTGATCTGTCTCTGTCGCCACCGCAACCGAAAAGTACTGTTATCCCCCGGCCCTCTCCTCTGAAGCTTCTGGCAGAATTCAGCACCCCTCTCAGAGCATCGGGAGTATGGGCGTAATCGATAAACACGGTGGGACGTGTCTCCGGCCCCTCTATCTTCTCCATTCTGCCGCTGATATAGCTAAGGTCAAGAAGTGCGGATGCTATATACTTCGGGTCTATACCGCACAAAAGAGCCGCTGATGCCGCCGCAAGAGTATTTAGGACAGCAAACTCACCTACAAGAGGAGAGATGATCTCAAAAGCTCCGCCCCGTCCGTGGAGAAGATAATTTATTCCCTTCTCCCCCATCAGACTTATCCTTTGTGCAGAAAATACAGCTTTTTCGCTTTTACCGTAGCTATAGCTTTGAGGGTAAACCCGCATAAGCAGGTCTCCGTATTTATCGTCAATGTTAAAAAGTTTGATTCGAGAAATATCGAACAACCGTGATTTCGCCTTGAAATATTCCTCCATATTTTCGTGGTAATCAAGATGATCAACCGACAAATTGGTGAATATTCCGCAAGAGAACCCAAGCCCGGCCAACCTTCCTT
>JAFQUL010000039.1 GCA_017408535.1 Clostridia bacterium | reverse complement strand
CCAACTTTCGGACAAGATATGTGGCTATGTACATTCTTCTGAGAATTTGAGGAGCTTTGCGACGAAAATTCAGTTCGAACCCCACACTCCCATCCTTAACGGGCGTCTTTTTGTTTTCCATGAAAAATATAAACACCCACAGTAAACCAACTTTCCGCTCAGATAATACGTTTTCACCGAATTTTACGGGCATTTTTCGGCATATTCTCCATCCGTTACCGTTTTCTTTACGAAAAAATACAGAAAAATCGTAAAATTATATCCAAGTGACAATTATAATATTGAAAAATATATTACATTAGAGTATAATTATTAAAGTGGGAATTGTTTTTTCCGATACCGGAAAAGCACACATATACCACTCTATAAACAAGGCTTTGGATCACGTTAATCTGTAACAGTATCATTATTTTTTCAGAGGTATACATTATGAAGTATCGTATCGAGCACGACTCAATGGGCGAGGTTCAGGTTCCTGCCGACAAGTACTGGGCGGCACAGACTGAACGCAGCCATCAGAATTTCAGAATCGGCGAGGGTATAGAGATCATGCCCCGCGAGATCACTCACGCCTTCGGTATTCTCAAGAAGGCCGCCGCTATAACAAATAATTCTCTTAAGCCCGAGAAGATGACCGATGAAAAACTGTCGGCGATCAGGGGAGCTTGCGATGAGGTAATTGCCGGACAGTTAAACGATCACTTTCCTCTCGTTGTCTGGCAGACCGGATCCGGTACTCAGTCCAATATGAATGCAAACGAGGTCATCGCAAACCGCGGTAACGAGATAGCGGGTAAAAAGCTTCTTCATCCCAATGACGATATAAATATGAGCCAGTCCTCAAACGACACCTTCCCCACGGCAATGCATATCGCCGCAGTGCTTTCCCTTGAGGAAAAGCTCATTCCTGCGACAGAGGAGCTTATAGCTACCTTCAAGCGCCTTGAAGAAGAGAATGAGGGTATTGTAAAGAGCGGCAGAACCCATCTTCAGGATGCGACCCCCATCAAGTTCAGCCAGGAGATCAGCGGCTGGAGAAGCAGTCTTGAAAAGGATATTGAACTCATCCGCCGTTCACTTTCACCTCTTTATGAATTAGCGCTTGGCGGCACCGCCGTAGGTACCGGTCTTAACGCACCCGCCGGATTTGCCGAAAAGGTCGCAGAGACTGTTGCCGAGCTTACCGGCAAGCCCTTCGTAACCGCTGAGAACAAGTTCCATTCTCTCACCTCAAAGGACGAGCTGGTATTTGCTCACGGTGCGGTCAAGGCTCTGGCATGCGATATGATGAAGATCGCAAACGATATCCGCTGGCTGGCATCCGGCCCCCGCGACGGTCTCGGCGAGATATTTATTCCCGAGAACGAGCCCGGCTCTTCCATTATGCCCGGCAAGGTCAACCCTACTCAGTGTGAGGCTGTTACCATGGTCGCAGTGCAGGTAATGGGCAACGACGTTGCAGTAGGCATGGCCGCATCCCAGGGTAACTTTGAGCTTAACGTATTTATGCCCGTTTGCATATACAATTTCCTGCAGTCTTCAAGACTTCTCGCTGAGGCTATCGTATCCTTCAACAAGAACTGTGCCGTAGGTATAACCGCAAACAAGGACAAGATGTACCATAACCTGCACAATTCTCTGATGCTGGTCACCGCCCTCAATCCCTATATCGGTTATGAGAACGCCGCAAAGACCGCAAAAAAGGCATACAAGGACAATATATCTCTTAAGGAGGCTTGCGTTGAACTCGGCTTCCTTACCCCCGAGAAGTTTGACGAGGTATTCCACCCGGAGGAAATGGTCTGATCCCCCGGGAAAACATCCCGCAATAACATCTGTTTTATCTGATATTTTACGCAGCCGAAAGGCTGAATGGAGATTATTATGAAATTTAGTTATTTCCCCGGCTGTACCTTAAAGAACAAGGCAAAGGATCTTGACAGATATGCCCTTCGCTGTGCCGAGGCACTGGGGGTCACTCTGGAGGAGATCGAAAACTGGCAGTGCTGCGGCGGTGTATTTACCACCGCAAAAGACGAGATCGCCACAAAGCTCTCCTCTGTCAGAATACTTAAAGCCGCAAAGGATAAGGAACAGCCTCTGGTTACAGTTTGCTCTGCCTGTCACAACGTAGTCAAGCAGACTAACCATGCGATCCTCACCGACAAGGAGTTTTCCGACAAGGTTAACAGATATATGGCAGACGACGGCAGATACGACGGAAGCACCGAGGTATATCACTATCTTGAAATGCTCCGCGATCTTGTCGGATTTGATGCTCTCCGCGAAAAGGTGAAGTCTCCCCTCAGCGGAAAGAAGATAGCCGCCTATTACGGCTGTCTCCTTCTCAGGCCCGGATCAGTAATGAAAATGGATGATCCCGAAAACCCCTCCATTATGGAGGATATGATCCGTGCCATCGGTGCTGAGCCGGTAATATTTGCAAACCGCAATGAATGCTGCGGCGGTTACGTGGTAATGGAGAGTCCCTCTCTTGCCGAAAAGAAGAGCGGCGACATTGTAAGAAACGCAAAGGTGCAGGGGGCAGACATGATCGTTACCGCCTGTCCGCTCTGCCGCTATAATCTTATGAAGAACGGTGCGGATATTCCCGTTATATATTTCACCGAGCTTCTTGCCGAGGCTCTCGGTGTAAAGGAGGATACAAATGAATAAAAAGTATCTCCGTGATGATATTATCCGTATGAGCGGTGTTAACCCCAAGAAATGTATGCGCTGCGGAAAGTGCAGCGGTACCTGTCCCGCTTATGACGAGATGGAATATCATCCTCACCAGTTCGTAAGCATGGTGGAGAACGGTGACATTGAGCCTCTGCTCAGCTCTGACTCTCTCTACAGATGCCTTACCTGCTTTGCCTGTGCCGAGCGATGCCCCAGAGGTGTTGAACCGGCAAAGCTTATCGAGGCGGTGCGTCTCACCGCTATCCGCCGTCAGGGTGCTAACCGTCTTACACCTAGTGACATTCCCGCAATGCTTGATGAGGATATCCCTCAGCAGGCGCTGGTAAGCGCCTTCAGAAAATACACTAAATAAGGAGGAGAGGACAAATGCAAAGAATTGGTGTTTTCGTATGTTGGTGCGGAAGTAATATTGCAGGCACCGTCGACGTAGCCGCAGTAGCCGATGCACTTAAAAATGAGCCCGGTGTAGTCTTTTCCACCGATTACCAGTATATGTGCTCCCAGGCCGGCCAGGATCTTATCGTAAGCTCGGTCAAGGAGTATAGTCTCACGGGGTTGGTCATCTGTTCATGCTCACCCCGTATGCACGAGGTCACCTTCCGTAAGACCGCCGCTGCCGCAGGTCTTAATCCGTATATGGTTGAGATCGCAAATATCCGCGAGCAGTGCTCGTGGGTACACAAGGAAATGCCCATCGGTACAGAGAAGGCTATCATCCTCGGCAAAGCGGCAGTCGCAAAGGTCAATCTAAATGCTCCCCTTACCCCCGGTGAGTCTCCCGTTACCAAGCGCGCCCTGGTCATAGGCGGCGGTATTGCGGGGATCCAGACCGCTCTCGATATCGCCGATGCGGGATTTCCTGTGGATATCGTTGAAAAGAAGCCTACCATCGGCGGTAAGATGGCTCAGCTTGACAAAACCTTCCCCACTCTCGACTGTGCCGCATGTATTCTCACCCCCAAGATGGTGGATGTAGCCCAGCACGAGAACGTCCGTATCTTCTCATACAGCGAGGTTACCGACGTCAAGGGCTTTATCGGTAACTTTGACGTTACCATCAAGAAAAATGCAAGATACGTAAATGAAGATATATGTACCGGATGCGGCGACTGCGTAACAAAATGTCCCCAGAAGAAGGTACCCAACGAGTTCAATCTCGGCATGGACAACCGCAGTGCCATCTATATCCCCTTCGCACAGGCTGTCCCCAAGGTCGCTACCATTGACCCCGCTCACTGCACTATGCTGAAGACAGGCAAGTGCGGTGTTTGCTCCAAGGTTTGTAAGGCAAAGGCTATAGACTACACTCAGAAGGATGAGTATATCACCGAGAAATACGGCGCTATCGTGGTAGCTACCGGCTTTGATCCCATCAGTATGGATAAATTTGACGAGTTCGCTTACAGCCAGTCCCCCGACGTTATCACCTCTCTTGAATTCGAGCGTCTCACCAATGCCGCAGGTCCTACCGCAGGCAAGCTTCTCCGCCCCTCTGACGGAGAGCATCCTCAGAAGATAGTGTTCGTGCAGTGCGTGGGATCCCGCTGTGATTCCTGTAGCGAAAAGGGCAAGGAGTACTGCTCCAAGATCTGCTGTATGTACACCGCAAAGCACGCTATGCTCACCAGAGACAAATACCCCGATACCGAGGTATACGTATTCTACATAGACGTCCGTACCCCCGGAAAGAACTTTGACGAGTTCTATCGCCGTGCGGTTGAAGAGTACGGAGTGCATTACATCAAGGGAATGGTCGGCAAGGTCACTCCCGAAGGCAAAAAACTGATGGTCCGTGCATCAGACCTTCTCGACGGCAAGCAGCTCAATATAGATGCTGACCTTGTCGTTCTTGCGGCGGCGATCGAGCCGGATAAATCTGCACGCTCTCTTGCCACCATGCTTACCGCAAGCATGGATACAAACGATTTCTTCACCGAGGCGCACCCCAAGCTCCGTCCGGTAGAGAGTCCCACCGCCGGTGTATTCCTTTCCGGTACCTGCCAAGGGCCGAAGGATATTCCCGAGACTGTATCTCAGGCAGGTGCGGCGGCCGCCAAGGTCATTGGACTTCTCGCAAAAGATAAGCTGAAGGGCAATCCCTGCGTTGCAAGCTCAGACGAGCTTATGTGTAACGGATGCTCCTCCTGTGAAAAGGTATGTCCTTACGGTGCTATCACCTATGAAGATAAAGAGTTCCGTATGCCTGACAGGACCACCAGGATCCGCCGTGTTGCATCGGTCAACCCTGCCGTTTGCCAGGGCTGCGGCTGCTGTACGGTTGCCTGCCCCTCCGGCGCTATGGACCTGCGCGGCTTTATGAACGAACAAATCATGGCGGAGGTAGACGCAATATGCAAGTAAAAGAATATAAACCCCTGATCGTAGCGTTTTGCTGTAACTGGTGTTCATACGCCGGTGCCGATCTTGCGGGAAACAACCGTCTGAACTACCCTGCAGAGGTAAAGATCATCCGTGTTCCCTGCTCCTGCCGTGTAAATCCCATGTTTATCCTCCGTGCATTTCAGAGAGGTGCTGACGGCGTCATTCTTTGCGGATGCCACCCCGGAGACTGTCACTACACCTCAGGTAACTACTTCACCCGCCGCCGTATGGCAATGCTCTTCTCTATGCTGGACTTTCTCGGCATTGAAAGAGAGCGTACCCGTGTTGAGTGGGTATCTGCCGCAGAGGGCGCAAAATTCGCAGCAACGATGACTGAGTTTGCAGAGCAGGTAGCCGCCCTTGGCGAAAACAAGAGACTGGAGGATCTGAGATGCAAAAAATAACTAAAGAACAGCTTACCGAAAAAGCAGTAAGCCTCCTTCGGGACGGTACCGTGACCCACGTTCTCGGCTGGTCCGCCGGTGAGTTTGACTACGACATCACCCCCGCCGTATTCTCTGATGAGGCTTCTCTCCGTAAAAGTTTCGTATGGAATGACTTTTGCGGTGCTAACTTCTCTAAATATCTTGTTTCTAAAACACGTGGTATTGAGGGTAAGCTTCTGGTTTTCCTCAAGCCCTGCGACACATACAGCTTCAACCAGCTTCTCACCGAGCACAGATTTGACCGTGAAAAGGTATATGCCATCGGCATTCCCTGCGAGGGCATGGCAGATATAGACAAGGTAAAGGCTATCTGCGGCGACGGTATCTCCTCGGTTAACTGCGACGGTGAAAAGCTTCTCGTCCAAAGCATTTACGAGGATGCTCCCATTTCCGTTTCCCCCTCTGACGTTCTCGCTGAGCGATGCGTTAACTGCAAGAGTAAAAAGCACGTTGCCTACGACGAGCTTATGGGAGAGGACGGTGATGTGCTTGACTCTGCCCGCTTTGACGAGGTATCAAGAATTGAAGCAATGTCACCAGACGAGCGTTTTTTGTTCTGGCAGAACGAGCTGTCACGCTGTATTCGCTGTAATGCCTGCCGTGACGCCTGTCCCGCCTGCACCTGCGAGGTGTGCGTGTTCAACAACCCTAGATCCGGTGTTGAAAACAAGTCCCCCGCAAACAACTTTGAAGAACAAATGTTTCATATTATCCGTGCATTTCACGTTGCCGGCCGTTGTACCGACTGCGGTGAATGCTCGAGAGTTTGTCCCCAGAATATTCCGCTCCACCTGCTCAACCGTAAGTTCATCAAGGAGATGAACGAATGCTACGGCGAGTACCAGGCAGGTGAGACGGTGGGCTCTAAGTCTCCTCTTACCGATTATACTCTTGAGGACCTTGAGCCCGGTGAAGTTTTTGACAGGGGGGATATAAATGCGTAAGTGTTCACTTAATTCACTGCAATCAGTTTTTGGGAAGATCGCATCCTCCGCCCTTCTCTACCTTCCCGTTGACTCCGCTGACGGACGTGCTGTTTTCTCAAAATGGGATGATGGCACACCACTGAGCAACGCGCTTAACACGGTAAGAAGCCCTAAAGACTTTTTCTTTCCTCAGACAGAGGATCTCATGAGATTCAAAACTGAAGGCAAGAGCATAGAGGTAATAGACGTAAGGGAGGAAACTGAAGATTTCGTTGTCTTCGGTGTCCGCGCCTGTGACGTAAAGAGCTTTGATATTCTCGACAGAGTATTCCTTGCCGAGCCCCGCGACAGCTATTACGCATCCCGCCGTGACCACGGAGTGATCGTTTCCCTTGCCTGCACCAGACCCTCTGAGACCTGCTTCTGCTCCACCTTCGGTATTGACGCGGCATCTCCTGCGGGAGACGTGTCCTGCTGGAAAACAGAAAGCGAGATGTTCTGGCAGGCAAACACCGAAAAGGGAGAGGCGCTCATCAAAAAAATTGAAGAGCTGACCGAAGAATGCAGTGACGAGGCGGTAAAGGAGCAGCAGGAAAAGACCGCAAGGATCATGAAAAAGCTCCCCCTTGCCGGACTTAACACCGATGCCTTCGGAGGCGGCAAGACTGAGGAGCTGTTCGACAGACCTGAATGGACAGAGCTTTCCGAGGCTTGTCTCGGATGCGGAACCTGTACCTTTGTCTGCCCCACCTGCCAGTGCTACGACATCAAGGACTTCAACACCGGTAACGGTGTTATCCGTTATCGCTGCTGGGATTCCTGTATGTATTCCGAATTTACCAAGATGGCTCACGGAAACAACCGTCTCTCACAGAAGGAGCGTTTCCGTCAGCGCTTTATGCACAAGCTGGTTTATTATCCCGAAAACAATGACGGTCTCTTCAGCTGTGTAGGATGCGGCCGCTGTCTTTCAAAATGTCCTATTTCAATGAATATAGCAAAAGTTATGAAGAAGCTGGGAGGTGAATAATATGAACAGACGTGAAGAAACCTTGATTCCCAAGATCGGTGTGATCACCGACGTTCGTATCGATACACCCGATATAAAGACCTTCAGAGTGGTAACTCCCGACGGAAAGAAGGCCTTTGACCACCGCCCCGGACAGTGTGCTATGCTCTCCGTCCCCGGCGTAGGTGAGGCGATGTTCTCCATCACCTCCTCCCCTACAAACGAAGAATTTATGGAATTCTCCATCAAAAAATGCGGCTGTGTGACCGAATGGCTCCATCAGGCAGAGGTCGGCCAGCAGATCACCATCCGCGGCCCCTACGGCAAGCCTTTCCCGGTAGATGACGAATTTGCCGGTAAGAATATGCTGTTTATCGCAGGCGGTGTCGGCCTTGCCCCTCTCCGCTCTGTAATCAACTACTGCCGCCACTACCGTGACCGCTACGGCAAGATCGACATTGTCTACGGCTCAAGAAGCAAGGATGATCTGCTTGACTACAGAGAGATCATTGACGAGTGGATGACAGACGCAGGAGTGGACGTTCATCTTACCATCGACAGAGAAGAAGACGGCTGGGACGGACACGTGGGCTTTGTTCCCAACTACGTTAAGGAGCTTGGCTTTGACACCGACAAGACTGCGGTCCTCTGCGGTCCCCCCATAATGATCAAATTTACCCTTGACGGTCTTGTTTCCCTGGGATTTGACAAAACTCAGATCTACACCACTCTTGAGCTTCGCATGAAGTGCGGCGTCGGCAAATGCGGCCGCTGTAACGTAGGTGCAAAATACGTCTGCAAGGACGGCCCAGTCTTCCGCTGTGACGAGCTGGACGAGCTGCCGGACGAATATTAAGGAGAAAACAACATGGAAAATATGGTTAACATATTCCTATTCGGAAAAAAATACGAGGTACCCTCAAACCTCACCATCATGACTGCCATGGAATATGCGGGGTATCAGCTGGTGCGCGGCTGCGGCTGCCGTAACGGCTTCTGCGGCGCCTGCGCTACAATCTACCGCATTAAGGGCGACCGTGAGCTGAAGGCTTGTCTTGCTTGCCAGACCACTGTGGAAGACAATATGTACATAGCTACTCTTCCCTTCTTTCCTCTGGTCAAGGAAGTCTACGACATCAATAAGATCAGCGTAAATGAAAGCGTGATGATGCAGCTCTATCCCGAGATATATGCCTGTGTCGGCTGTAATGCCTGCACCAAGGCCTGTACTCAGGAGCTGAACGTAATGCAGTACATCGCATACGCCCAGCGCGGCGAATTCGAGAAATGCGCTGAGGAGTCCTTTGACTGCGTAATGTGCGGTGTTTGCTCCTCCCGCTGTCCCGCGGGCATCTCCCACCCTCAGGTAGCAATGCTTGCCCGCCGTATAAACGGTAAGTATCTTGCT
>JAFQUL010000038.1 GCA_017408535.1 Clostridia bacterium | reverse complement strand
TCAACGGATCTCAACTATCACCTTTTTACCGGTGAGGGAGGATGCGGACTTCATTACCGAACGGATAGCCTTAGCTATACGTCCGTGCTTGCCGATAACCATACCAACGTCGCTTTCAGCAACCGAGAGGGTGAGAAGAACGGAATTCTCAGTCTCACTCTCCACCACCTTGACCTCCTCAGGGTTGTCAACGATGGCCTTGGCGATATCAGCCAGAATGGTCTTCAAATCGAGCATTATCTATTCACCCGTGCCGAAAAATTACTCGGTGATACCGCTCTTCTTGAGAAGTGCGCGAACGGTCTCGGTAGGCTGTGCGCCGTTGCCGATCCACTTCTTTGCTGCATCTGCGTCGATGTTGATGTCAGCGGGCTCGCTCATAGGATTGTAGTAACCGATCTCCTCGATGAAACGGCCGTTGCGGGGATAACGGGAGTCTGCAACAACTACACGGTAGAAAGGAGTCTTCTTTGCTCCGATTCTCTTAAGTCTGATTTTTACTGCCATTTTAGGGCCTCCTGAATATAATATAAATTATTTTTTGTTTGTATAAAAACCGCTTGGCGGAATTTACCTTACATACGGAAGGGCATACCGCCGAAACGGTGCTTACCCTTTCTCTTGCCGGGGTTCATAAACTGCTTCATCATCTTTCGCATCTGATCGAACTGCTTGAGCAGACGGTTTACCGCCTCAACTGAGGTGCCGCTGCCGTTGGCGATCCTGGTCTTACGTGAGAAGTTGATGATATCGGGATTTTCCCTTTCCTTTTTTGTCATGGAAAGGATGATAGCCTCTATCTGGCTCATCATATTTTCATCAAGCTTTGCATCCTTCAGTGCCGCTGAGTTCATACCCGGCATCATTGAAAGGATCTGCTCGAGACTGCCCATTTTCTTAAGTGAAGCAAGCTGATCGAGATAATCGTCAAGAGTAAAGGTCTCCTCACGCATCTTCTTCTCAAGCTCTGCCGCTTTTTTCTCATCGAAGTTCTGCTGAGCCTTGTCAATGAGAGTAAGCACGTCGCCCATACCAAGGATACGGGATGCCATTCTGTCGGGATGGAAGGGCTCGATGGTATCAAGCTTTTCACCCACACCGATGAACTTGATAGGCTTGTCGGTGACGAATTTAACGGAAAGTGCCGCACCGCCTCGGGTGTCACCGTCCATTTTGGTAAGGACTACACCGGTTATATCAAGCTGATCGTTAAAGCCGGAGGCTACGTTGACCGCATCCTGACCGGTCATAGCGTCTACTACAAGGAGTATCTCGATGGGGTTTGTAGCTTCCTTTATTGAGGAGAGCTCGCCCATCAGAGTCTCGTCTATCTGAAGACGGCCGGCGGTATCGATAAACACCATATCGTGACCGTGCTTCTTTGCGTGCTCAACACCCGCGCGGGCAATTGCCACAGGGTCCTTTGAGTCCTCTATATAAAATACCGGGATATCAAGCTTTTCACCTACCACGCACAGCTGCTTGACTGCGGCGGGACGGTAAACGTCACAGGCAACGAGAAGAGGTCTCTTACCCTGCTTTTTGTACATTCCCGCAAGCTTACCGCTGTGAGTGGTCTTACCCGCACCCTGAAGACCTACCATCATGATGACCGTAGGGGGCTTGGGATCTATCTCAAGCTTTGACTGGCTGCCGCCCATCAGGGCGATCAGCTCCTCGTTGACTATCTTTACGATCTGCTGGGCGGGCATGAGGCTCTCCAGCACATCTGCACCTACTGCTCTCTCGGATACCCTTGCGGTAAACTCGCGGGCAACCTTGAAGTTAACGTCCGCCTCAAGAAGCGCGCGCTTGATCTCGCGCATACCCTCCTTTACGTCGGACTCGGTAAGCTTGCCTTTATTTCTGAATTTTTTGAACGCATTTGAAAGTTTTTCAGAAAGGCTCTCTAACATTATAAGCTCCATTTCGCCGCTGTGCGGCGGCATAAAAAGTTAATTAAATCGAAAGGTGTTCGCCCGTGCGGATAATTTGAATTTTCTCTCAGCCCGTTATTCCGCAAGAAATGCGGTAAGTCGGCTGATCTCGTCTATCTCTTTAAGTATCTCGCTGTCACTTGTCTTACTCTTCAGCTTCTCAAGTCTTGCGGAGATCTCCTCTGCCGCACGGCGGGACTCGGAAAAGCGGCCGGCAAGGCCAAGGCCGTCCTCAAAGCCCTTAAGCTGCTCCTCACCCTTCTTGATAATATGTCGGACACCCTGGCGGGATATGCCAAGCTCCTCGGCGATCTCGGAAAGTGAAAGATCGTCACCGTAGTAGAGATTCAGCACCTCATACTGACGGGGGGAAAGCAACTCACGGTAAAAGTCAAGCAGGTAGTTCATTGTAAGATCCTTTGAAAACATACCTTCTGACCTCCGAAATAACACAAAGCGCAGGTGTAAACCAAAACGCTTTACAGATTATATCACAAGGAAGCGCCTTTGTCAAGGGGATTTTTTTACATTTTGACAAAAGATTTTTTAGGGACATTCTATTGCAATCATATATATAATTATGGTATAATTAGGCTGGATAATTAAAAATTTACAGCCGGACTATCCACCCGGCAGAAGGAGATCAAGATGCAAAAAGCTTATTTAACGCTCGCAGACGGATGCGTTTACAGTGGCTTTGCTTTCGGGTATCCCGGAGAGGCTGTGGGTGAGCTGGTATTCACCACATCCATGAGCTATCTCGAGACCCTGACAGATCCCTGCTACTACGGACAGATAGTAGTCGAGGCATTCCCGCTGGTCGGCAACTACGGTGTTATCCCCGCGGACCTGGACGCTCCCGCGCCCACCCTCTCCGCATTCATCGTAAGAGACCTCGCTACAGTTCCCTCCAACTTCCGCTGTGAGGGTACGCTTGACGACTATCTCAGAGAGAACAAGATACCCGGTATCTACGGTATCGATACCCGTTCTCTCATCCGCCATATCAGAGACAGAGGCACCATGAACGCCAAGATCACCGTTGCTCCCCCTCAGCCTGAAGATATTTTGCCTGAGCTTAAGGAATTTTCACTTAAGAACGCAGTTCTCTCGGTCAGCAGAAGTGAACGTGAGACACTTGCATTAGACGGCGCAAAATACCGCGTGGCTCTCTGGGACATGGGTGTTAACAGATCAATTCTCTCAGGCCTTTCAGACGCAGGCTGTGAGATCACCGTTTTCCCCGCAGATTCGAAGCATGAGGACATGCTCCGGGGCTTTGACGGTATAGTAATTTCCGGAGGTCCCGGCGCGCCTGAGGATAACGAAGCTGTTATCGGCGCCATCGCAGACTTCCTTGACAAAAAGATACCTCTTCTCGGTATCGGCCTCGGACACCAGCTTCTCGCTCTTGCCGCAGGCGGAAAGACCGAGAAGCTTCCCTACGGTCACCGCGGTGTGAACCAGCCGGTCTGCCGCGTCGCTGACGGAAGAGTCTTCTCCACCTCTCAGAACCACGGTTATTCTGTTGTTGCCGCTTCTCTTGCAGGTAAGGCAAACGAGACCTTCCGCAACATCAATGACGGCAGCTGTGAGGGTCTTGAGTATATCTCCTCTCCTGCGGTCTCGATACAGTTTACTCCCGACTGCGGTCAGAGCCCCCAGAATACCGGTTACATCTACGAGGACTTTGCGAAGATGATGGAAGGAGGAAAGACCAATGCCTAAGCGCGAAGACATAAAAAAAGTTCTGCTTATCGGTTCAGGACCTATCGTTATCGGACAGGCCGCCGAGTTTGACTATGCGGGTACACAGGCCTGCCGCGCTCTCCGTGAGGACGGTATTGAGGTCGTTCTGATCAACTCCAACCCCGCTACCATAATGACTGACTCCGCTATGGCGGACAGCATATATCTTGAGCCCCTTACCCTTGAAACGGTAAAGCGTATTATCGAAGAGGAGAAGCCGGACAGTATTCTCGGTACCCTCGGCGGCCAGACAGGTCTTACCCTGTCCATGCAGCTTGAGAAGGAGGGCTTCCTTGCGTCTCACGGCGTTAAGCTCCTCGGCTGTAAGCCAGATACCATCGACCGCGCTGAGGACCGTCAGCTCTTTAAGGATGCGATGGAGAAGATCGGTCAGCCCGTTATTCCCTCCACCGTTACCACTACTCTTGAGGGTGCTCTTGAGTTCGCCGCAGAAAACGGATATCCCCTTGTTATCCGTCCCGCATTTACCCTTGGCGGTACCGGCGGCGGTATCGCACATAACGAAGAAGAATTTGTCGAGATCGTCCGCACCGGACTTATGCTGTCTCCCATCACCCAGATCCTGGTTGAGAGATGCGTATCCGGCTGGAAGGAAATAGAGTTTGAGGTCATCCGTGATGCGGCAGGCAACGCTATCACCGTCTGCTCAATGGAGAACATCGACCCCGTCGGTGTACACACCGGTGACTCTATCGTTGCCGCACCTGCTCTCACCCTTGCTGACGAGGAGTACAACATGCTCCGCAATGCGGCTCTCTCCATTATCACCGAGCTTGGTATCGAGGGCGGCTGTAACTGTCAGTTTGCACTGAAGCCCGACAGCTTTGAGTATGCGGTAATCGAGGTAAACCCCAGAGTTTCCCGTTCCTCCGCGCTTGCATCCAAGGCGACCGGATACCCCATTGCAAAGGTTGCGGCAAAGATCGCTATCGGTTATACTCTTCCCGAGATCACCAACAAGATCACCGGCAAGACCTGCGCTTGCTTTGAGCCCGCTATCGACTACGTTGTTGTTAAGTTCCCCCGCTGGCCCTTTGATAAATTCGTGTACGCAAAGAGAAATCTCGGTACTCAGATGAAGGCCACCGGTGAGGTAATGGCTATCGGCGTAAACTTTGAAACTGCGCTGATGAAGGCTATCCGCGGCGCTGAGATCGGTATGGATTCTCTCGCTCATCCCCGTTTTGCGGAGCTTGGCGACGAGGAGCTTATCAAGAAGATCAAGGATGCCGACGATGAGAGACTGTTCTGTGTTGCCGAGGCTATGCGCCGCGGTATCACCGAAGAGGAGATCAATGATATTACAAAGATAGATATTTACTTCCTTTCAAAGATAAGAAACCTTATCGAGATGGAAAAGAGCCTCCGTGCAGGCAACATCACAAAGGAGCTTTACGAAGAGGCAAAGCACCTTGGCTACCCCGACTCCGCTATAAAGAAGCTGTCGGGTGAGGAAGTAAAATACAGCTACCCCATGGTATACAAGACGGTTGATACCTGCGCTGCAGAGTTCTCCGCTCAGACCCCCTACTTCTATTCCGCCTGCGACGGAGAGGACGAGGCTTCCGAGTTCCTTGCCGCAAGAGAAAAGAAGGAGACCGTCATCGTATTCGGCTCAGGTCCTATCCGTATCGGTCAGGGTATAGAGTTCGACTATGCATCGGTACACTGCGTATGGGCACTGAAAAATGCCGGATATGACGTTGTTATCGTTAACAACAACCCCGAGACTGTATCCACCGACTTTGATACTGCAGACAGACTGTACTTTGAGCCCCTTACTCCCGAGGACGTTACCAACATCATCAGAGTTGAGAAGCCTGTGGGATGCGTAGTGGCATTCGGCGGTCAGACTGCCATAAAGCTTACCTCCACCATTGACAAGCTGGGTGTCAAGATCCTCGGTACCTCCGCAGACTCTATCGACTGTGCTGAGGACAGAGAGCGTTTTGACGCACTTCTTGAGAAATACGACATCAAGCGTCCCCGCGGTTACACCGCTATGACTCTTGAGGAGGCTCTCAGTGTTGCAGAGCAGGTAGGCTACCCCGTACTCCTCCGTCCCTCTTACGTTCTTGGCGGTCAGAATATGATCATCGCCTTCAACGAGGCGGACGTACGCGAGTACATGAAGATAATCCTTTCCCACGATATTGAGAACCCCGTTCTTATCGATAAATATATGGGCGGTACCGAGCTTGAGGTAGACGCTGTGTGCGACGGCGAGGAGATCCTTATCTCCGGTATCATGGAGCACATTGAGCGTGCAGGCGTTCACTCCGGCGACTCTATTGCAGTCTACCCCGCATTCAATGTCAGCGACGAGATGACCGAGAAGATCATCGACCACACAAGAAAGCTGGCAACCGCTCTTGACACAAGAGGTCTGGTCAACATCCAGTATCTTATCTATAACGGAGAGCTTTACGTTATAGAGGTCAACCCCCGTTCCTCCCGTACCGTTCCTTACATCAGTAAGGTTACCGGCGTGCCGCTGGTAGATCTTGCTACCCGTGCTATGCTCGGCGAGAAGATAGAGGATATGGGCTACGGCACCGGTCTTTACAAATCTGCCTCCTACGTTGCGGTAAAGGTTCCGGTATTCTCCTTTGAGAAGCTGGCTAACGTTGATAACCATCTCGGTCCTGAGATGAAGTCCACCGGTGAGGTTCTGGGTCTTGCAAGCACTCTTGAGGAGGCTCTCTATAAGGGACTCCTTGCGGCAGGCTACCGCATGAAGCGTAACGGCGGTGTATTCATCACCGTCCGTAACAGCGACAAGAGTGAGGTTTCAGACACCGCCCGCCGCTTCTACGAGCTTGGCTTTAAGATCTACGCGACCAAGGGTACTGCAGATATCCTCCGCAAGAGCGAGATACCCGTTGCAGTCGTTCAGAAGATCCACGAGTCAGAGCACAACTCACTGACTCTTATTGAAAGCGGAAAGATCGATTATATCATCTCCACCTCCGCAAAGGGACGTCTTCCCTCCCGCGACAGCGTTAAGATCCGCCGTGCGGCTGTTGAGCGTTCTATCCCCTGCCTTACCTCCATCGACACCGCTAATGCAGTTGCGGCAAGCCTTGGCAGCCGTTGGTCACAGGATTGCACCGAGCTGGTTGACATCAACCGTCTCCGCAGTGACCGTGCTAAGCTTCCCTTCATTAAAATGCAGTCCTGCGGTAACGACTATATTTACTTTGACTGTCTTGACAACACCATCAACAATCCTGCGGGTCTGAGTATCCGCCTGGCTGACCGCCACTTCGGTATCGGCGGCGACGGTGTAGTTATGATCTGCCCCTCTGAGATAGCAGATGCAAAGATGCGTATCTTCAATCTTGACGGCAGTGAGGGTAAGATGGGCGGCAACGCTATCCGCTGTGTAGGTAAGTATCTGTACGATACCGGAAGGGTAAACAAGAAGAATATCACCATTGAGACTATGAGCGGAGTAAAGGCTCTTGAGCTGTTCTGCCGCGGCGGCAAGGTTGCTGACGTTAAGGTAGATATGGGCAAGGCAGAGCTTCATCCCGCACTCGTTCCCGTAAAGGTAGCGGGAGAGAGCGTTATAGATATGCCTGTGGATATTGCCGGCGGCAGCTACAATATCACCTGCGTTTCTATGGGTAACCCCCACTGCGTGGTATTCGTAAACGATCTCCCCAACTTCTCGCTTGACCGCTTTGACATTGAGGATATCGGTCCCAAGTTTGAAAACGATCCGATCTTCCCAGAGAGAGCCAACACCGAGTTCGTCCGTGTTATCGACGATCACACTCTTATTATGAGAGTATGGGAAAGAGGCACGGGAGAGACGTGGGCCTGCGGTACCGGCGCCTGCGCTGCAGCCGTTGCGGCAGTTGAGTGCGGCTACTGCAAGAAGGGTCAGGATATCACCGTCAGACTTAAGGGCGGCTCACTTACCGTCAACTACACTGACGAGGGTGTATTCATGACCGGCTCTGCAACCGAGGTATTCCGCGGTACTGTAGAGATATAACGATTAACTTTAAGGCAGGTCGGCGGCAAGACCGCCGACCTGCAATTATATCGGAGGCTAAACGTGAAAAATTATCTCAAAGAAGCAATGCTTCTGCTTGAACTTCCGGAGGATGGCATTGAAGCCTTTCTCAAGGAATGGGATGAAATAAAAGATACAAAAATCGGAGAGGTCATCCTTGAAGGATACGAAAAGTATAAAAGCGATGACAGCTACAATCCCAGGAATAATCTTGATCCTATAAGCGATGCCTGCAGGGAAGTCGGACGGTCTCACTACCCCGCAGATGCCCTGTATCTGTTTATGCTTACTGCTCCGCTGAAGGAAAGATATAAAAAGCTGGGCATACTCTCTGAGGACATTTATCTTGATTCCATAATGGACATCAAGTGGAAGCTCCTTAAGACCCATAATATGGACGGAATCTGGGGAACCTCATTTGGCCACTGGAGTGCCGGATTCTTCATACCCAGAACATTCGGTATCGGCAGACTTCAGTTTGAACTGCACCATTTGGGAATGAATTATGCCGGACACGGCTTCGACCTTACCCCTGATACCGTAGTTATTAATACTCATATTCCGGCAAGCGGTCCTCTCCTTCCCGAGCTTTGTATAGACTCATTTAAGAGAGCACACGAGTTTTTCCGTGATAAATTCCCGTCAGGGATCTCGATATTTATGATAGAGTCCTGGCTTATGTTCCTTAAGCAAAGAGAATTTCTCCCCTCTAAGTCCAACATTATAAAATTCATGGATCTTTTTGAGCAGATGGCGACCTATGAGTGCGATCCCGGCTCAAGAGACGAGATGTGGAGAATATTCGGCAAGGATGCCGGCTTGCCCGCTGAACAGCTTCCCAGAGATACCGGCCTTCGCCGTGCCTATGCTGACTGGATCCAGAAAGGCGGTAACGTTGGTGGCGGCTACGGTATACTCTTCTTCGACGGTGAAAAGATAATCAAATAATCACAGGGGGCACCACGCATATTTTCGGAGGCATACAATGACAGGATATCTCAAGGAAATAATGGCAAAAATCGATTTCCCCGAGGAAGCCGTTCAATTTCTTTTGAATGAATGGAAAGAGATCAAGGACGGTCCGGTTGGAAGGACCTTGCTACTGGGCCGCGAAAAGTATATAAACGAAGAAAAGCTTGACTATAATGCGGTTATAAAAAACATCAGCGAGATCTGCGGTGAAAACGGCAGAAACAAATATTCGGCGCATATGCTGTTTTTCCTCATTATTTCGAAAGATCTGAAAAAAAGATATGAAAAGCTGGGGATAGATGAGGAGATCTACTATGATTCCATGAGGGATCTGAAATGGAAGCTTCTTGAATGCTATGAAACAGACGGAGTATGGGGAATATCTGTTGCCTGGTGGGAGCCCGGCTTCTTCGTTCCGGACAGATTCACCCTCGGCAGACTTCAGTTCGAGCTTTTCAAATTCGGCCATGATTATACCAGCCACGGCTTTACACTCACCCCCGACTCCACAGTTATCAATATGCATATTCCCTCAAGCGGTCCTATGACTCCTGAGCTCTGTATGGACTCATTTAAGAAAGCACATGAGTTCTATCGTGACCAATTTCCTTCCGGGATCTCGGTTTTTATGGTTGAGTCTTGGCTACTGTTTCCAAAACACAGAGAATTTCTCCCGGTAAACTCCAATATCTTAAAGTTCATGGACTTTTTCGAGATCATCAAGTCAAGTGAGGAAAAACCCGGCAAACGCGGAGATATGTGGAGAATATTCGGCAAGCATGCAAAGGCTCCGGCAGAAGAGTTACCCCGGGATACCGGTCTTCGCCGTGCTTATGCAGACTGGCTGCAAAAAGGCGGAACCGTCGGCGGAGGAGACGGAATATTCTTCTTTGACGGCGAAAAAATACTTAAATAAAATAATAGGAGATTATTACTATGTTTGAAAAATTTACAGACACCGCAGTTCTTTCAAACGGAGTAGAGGTGCCCTGTATCGGTTACGGTACCTGGCAGACACCCGACGGAGAGACTGCAAGAAACTGCGTTAAGAATGCCATTGAGCTTGGCTACCGTCACATTGACACCGCCGCAGCTTACGGAAACGAAGCAAGCGTTGGCGAGGGTATCCGTGACAGCGGCGTAAAGAGAGACGAGCTCTTCATTACCACCAAGCACTGGATCAGCGAGAGAGGATACGAAAAGACCGTTAAGGCTGTAGAGACTTCTCTTACCGCACTGGGCCTCGATTACCTTGACCTGTACCTTATCCACTGGCCTATGGTAAAGAAGATCGACGAGAACTGGGAAGAGATCAATGCCGATACCTGGAGAGGCTTTGAGAAGATGTACAAGGACGGCAAGATCCGTGCTATCGGTGTTTCCAACTTCCTTCCCCATCACCTTGAGTCCCTTAAGAAGAATTCCACCATTGCTCCTATGGTAAACCAGATCGAGTTCCACCCCGGCTACAGCCAGCCCGAGGTAGTTGACTACTGCAAGAAGGAAAATATCCTCGTTCAGGCATGGAGCCCTCTCGGCAGCGGCGCAGTTCTTAAAGACGAGTTCCTTGCAGGTATTGCGGCTAAATATAACAAGAGCGTTGCTCAGCTTTGCATCCGCTACGCTATCCAGAACGGTATCGTTCCCCTTCCCAAGTCCACCAACAGAGAGAGAGTCGCCGACAATATGAAGGTATTTGACTTCTCTATCTCTGCTGAGGATATGGAAAAGATCGCCAACATGGATGTCCTCGGCTACAGCGGCTTCTATCCCGACGATGCTCCCGCAGACGTACTCTACGGCTGATAAAACGAAAACGGTCTGATACAGATTTGAATAAAAAAAGCACCTCTCTGGGTGCCTGCGATAGAGCAGTATCAAATGGAATAATACCTACCGACGGGAAAAGGACGAGAAATTTTAGCAATTTCTCGTCCTTTTTTCTTGACAGGCACTGCATTTGTGGTCACAAACGCATATAGTGAAATGTTTTGTTTTCGCAAAACGTGAAATAATATGCTATCGCATATTGTGAAATATCTCTCTTCGTTCGATGTGAAATAAAATTTGCCCACGTTCGCGTAAGCGAACATTTCACATTTGCGAAGCAAATATTTCACCGCAAAGCGAT
>JAFQUL010000037.1 GCA_017408535.1 Clostridia bacterium | reverse complement strand
TTCTGTTCATGTGCATTGCGAAGAAAACCCGAGAGAAGGTAGGCACGTATCTGTGCTTACATTTTCTGCACTCGTAATAACCGGCTGTCTGCTCTATTCTGAGTGCAAAGACGATTCCTATCATGCATACGGCAAATGACGGTACGGCAATGCATACTCTCAGCCAGTCGGGCATTTCTACTATTGCCGCCCCAAAACACGAGGACCGCTCCTGCAAAGAGAGAGCAGATGGCGGTGAAAAGAAAACTGCCTGCCGTACCTAAGTCGTTTTCCTTCATAAATACTTTTCTCAGAATACTTCCCAGTGTTCCGAGAACAAGAGATGTGATAAGCAGCAGTACGGTCGTCATTTTTTACCTCTTAAGTACGTATTGATTTTTTATATCATATACAGCCATCTTGTGGGGATCAGAAAAGTATAGGGTGCGGTGGCGACGGCGAAGATAAGAGAGACCTTGAGCCGCAGTCCCTTGTCCTCTTTTCTGAAGGTGATAAAATAATTAAACACAAAGATAAGAGCGGCGGCAAGTACGACGGCGGGCAGGGTAAGAAACAGCTCGTCCCCCAGTATATCTGCCGGAAATGATATTGTCACTGTCAGCGGAAGCAGCGCACCGATCATATCAGAGAGAAAGCCGAAGATGAATATCTTGAGTATATGCTTTTTGTACCACTTCTTTTTGTCCGCTACCCTGAGGGCAAACATAGAAGCGATAAGCACCAGACTGTCGATTATAAAGTTCCCGGGCAGAACTATCAGCCACACGCCGGGGAAGAGGATGAGCATCCAAACGGGGAACAGAACGTTATACAGACGTGTCTCTTTTTTCTTCACTGAAACAGCCTCCCTTTACGGTTTTCTTATACCATTATTGTATCACAGCATCCGCTTTTTTTCAACATAAATATGAGAGCGGGGCACAGCGCCCCGCTCTCGGTTGGATAACGGATTTATTCGTTCGTGAATTTTACTGCGGTACCGTATGTGATAACCTCGGCTGCACCCTGCATAACTGCGGAGGATGCGTAGCGGACGTTTACTACCGCGTCTGCGCCGAGAGCCTCGGCCTCATCGATCATTCTCTTGGTGGCAAGGGCTCTTGCCTCGTCCATCATTTCGGTGTATGCCTTAAGCTCACCGCCCACGAGGGTCTTGAAGCTCTGCATTATGTCCTTGCCCACGTGCTTTGACTGGATGGTGCTTCCCTTAACGAGGCCGAGCATTTGGAGTTCTTTGCCGCTGATGTAGTCAGTAGTTACTAAGATCATCTTCTTCACCTTTCCTGATTTCTGTTATTCTTTCTATGCAAACCCAAATAAGGAGTGCAATCATTACAAGCGGGATAACCCCCAGAACGTACTTCCATATGCTGTCAACCACAGCTACGATCAGGCCAAAATAAAAGGCGTAGTAGACCGCTATGATCGCGGTGACAACTATAGGCGCTATCATTTTACTTTTATGGGACATAGCATCATCACCTCGGTAATCCGTAGTTTACGGTATCATTATATCATATGGAAATGATCTTTTCAATATGAAATTTCAGACGCGGTTTCCCGCGCCCGAAACAGTTATTCTTTTGTAATGACCTTTTTGTTCCAGGAATGCTTTCCGCACTTAGGACACTTCATATATCTGGTTCTGTTCATGTGCATTGCGAAGAAAACCCGAGAGAAGGTAGGCACGTATCTGTGCTTACATTTTCTGCACTCGTAATAACCGGCTGTCTGCTCTATTCTGAGTGCAAAGACGATTCCTATCATG
>JAFQUL010000036.1 GCA_017408535.1 Clostridia bacterium | reverse complement strand
TTCTGTTCATGTGCATTGCGAAGAAAACCCGAGAGAAGGTAGGCACGTATCTGTGCTTACATTTTCTGCACTCGTAATAACCGGCTGTCTGCTCTATTCTGAGTGCAAAGACGATTCCTATCATGCATACGGCAAATGACGTTACGGCAATGCATACTCTCAGCCAGTCGGGCATTTCTACTATTGCCGCCACAAGACTTCCGCCAAGTAAAATAATAACTGAAAAGATTCCGATAACTATTTCAAGCAGAAGGAGCTGTCTGTCTGAATTTTCCTTTTGCTTTGCCATGTCCAGCAGAAGCTGTTCTGTTTTTTTGTTGTTGTTTTCCATAATAACCTCCCCGTTTAAGAGATCGTTTACACTGATCCCCAGTATTCTGCATAAATCAAGCATTATTGAGGAATCCGGCAGTGATCTGCCGTTTTCCCATTTTGAGACCGCTCTGTCGGTGATACTGAGCATTTCTGCAAGCTGCATCTGAGTCAGAGACGCCTCTTTTCTTTTCTGTGCGATAAACCGTCCGATTTTTATCTGGTCCATTTCTCTGTCTCCTTTCAGATTCAGTATAGTATGTTTTTGGGGGGAAGTCTACATACCGAAGGTTGAGTTGTGTTATTTTGCAAAAAACTTAAGGTTTGGTTATATTATAACATAAAAATTCCATTTTTAATATATAAGAATGACGGGTCATATTCAGGAAATACTATTACCGAGGCGGCGGAACTGCGTGAAGCTATGCAAGGCTTTTGCGAGACGGACTCATTGTCACGAGAAAAATTGCGCTGTCTCAGAGCGACGGAATGGAGATTAAGATGAAAAGATTTTTATGTCTGGCACTCCTTATTCTTCCCGCGATATTTATTCTGACCGGCTGTGACGCAACGGAAAATGCGATAGATAGGGCAGAAGAGGGGATGGATATGGTAGGAGATGCCGCCGAAGAAATGATAGATCCGCTTATGGGTGACCACGGAGATACCAGAGCCTCGATGCTCACCAAAAGGGAAGCGGAGGATATCGCACTCAGACAGGCAGGTATATCCCGCGATGAGGCTGAGAATATCCGCACCGAGTATGAGCACGATGACGGTATGGCATATTATGATATCGAGTTCAGTCATAACGGCGTAGAGTTTGATATTAAAGTGAATTCAGACGACGGTAATATAATGTCATTCGACAGAGATTAAAGATTTCCCCGAAACCGGGCTGCCGCACTTTTGCGCGGCAGCCCGATCGTTTTATCCTCCTGTCTGCATAGAAAATTCTTACACAAATATACTGTTAACGCCGGTGTGTATCCGGGGAATAATGGCGGACTTGATCCTGACTTAGTGACAAAAATATCCGTTTTTTGAGAAAAAATTCTCTTTCCCCACACCAAATAAGCTGTAAGTGTGGTGACAAATCTTAAAAAATGAAGTAAAATACTCATGTATATATCAATTCGCCGTGCTTTACAAATCGCGGTTTTTGTGTTATAGTTTATATGACGTACATTATAGCTTTCTAATCAAAAATAATATTACAGAAGGGAGTTTCAGTTATGGGACTTATTAAAGCAGGAATAGGCGCGCTTGGCGGAACCCTGGCGGATCAGTGGAAGGAGTTTTTCTACTGCGATTCACTTTCCACAGACGTGCTTGTTAAAAAGGGACAGAAGCGTACAAGTGAGCGTTCCTCCAACACCAAGGGCGAGGATAATATTATTTCAAACGGATCGGGCATTGCCGTTGCAGACGGTCAATGCATGATGATCGTAGAGCAGGGTAAGGTCGTTGAGGTTTGCGCTGAGCCCGGTGAGTTCACCTATGACAGCTCTACCGAGCCCTCTATTTTTGCGGGCAATCTCGGCACCAGCATTATCGAGACCTTCAAGACCCTCGGCAAAAGATTTACATACGGCGGAGATACCGGTAAGGACCAGAGAATTTACTACTTCAATACCAAAGAGATCCTGGGCAACAAATTCGGTACTCCCAGCCCCATTATGTTTGACGTTGTCAACCGTGAGATCGGTATGAGAAGAACGGTGCAGGTAAGATGCAACGGTATCTATTCCTACACCATCACCAATCCCATTCTCTTCTATACCAGAGTTTGCGGTAACGTTGAATACGAATATACAAGAAGTGAAATAGACGAGACCCTTAAGACTGAGTTTATCTCTGCTCTTCAGCCTGCTCTTGCTTCTATGTCAGAGCTTGGTCTCCGTCCCGCACAGCTTCCCGCAAAGGTCAATGAGCTGAAGGCGGCTATGAACGAGGCTCTGAGACTTGAGTGGGTAGAGAGCCGCGGTATCACTGTTGAGAAGATCGCTCTTAATCCTATCACCCTCACTGAGGAGGATATGAAGAAGATCAACCAGATGGAGGATGCGGCAACTCTCGGCAGCAATCCCTTCATGATGGCAGGCCGCATGACCGACGCAACCGCAAATGCTATGGAAACTGCCGCAGCTAACGAGGCAGGTGCCATGACTGGCTTTATGGGGCTTGGTATGGCAGGCAACGCAATGGGCGGCGGCTTTAATGCGGCTCAGCAGTTCTACAGTGCCGGCGTTCAGCAGGCTCAGCAGAATATGCAGGCTCAGCCTGCTCAGTCCGCTCAGCCCGCTATGCAGCCCGCTCAGCCTGCTCAGCCTGCTCCTGCGGCTGAGGATGGCTGGAAGTGTGCCTGCGGTACTGTTGCAACCGGTAAGTTCTGCCCTGAATGCGGCGCAAAGAGACCTGCGGCAGAGGGCTGGACCTGCTCCTGCGGAGCGGTCAATAAGGGTAAGTTCTGCACTGAGTGCGGAGCAAAAAAGCCTGCGGGCGCTATCCAGTATAAGTGTGACAAGTGCGGCTGGGAGCCTGAAAAGGGCACGACTCCTCCCAAGTTCTGCCCTGAGTGCGGCGACCCCTTCGATAACGGCGACATTCTTTAATTTCATAAATTAAAACTGTATCTGCCACTTCGAGCGAGGTGATCAATATGGCAGAATTAAAGGAATATAAATGTCCTTGCTGCGGCGGTGTCATTGAGTTTGACACAGAGTCGCAAAATATGAAATGCCCTTACTGCGACACAGAGTTTGAGGCAGAGGCACTTGAGTCCTTTGCAAGTGACGTTGAGTCAGACGGCAAAGACGATCTTAAGTGGGATACTGTTCCCGACGGTGAGTGGAGTGAGGGAGAGGCTGACGGCCTTGTCAGTTACATATGTAATACCTGCGGCGGTGAGGTAGTGGCCGATGAAAATACTGCGGCTACCTCCTGTCCCTTCTGCGGTAACCCGGTTATCGTTTCCGGCAAGCTGTCGGGAATGCTCAAGCCTGATCTTGTAATACCCTTCAAGCTGGACAAAGAGGCGGCCAAGGCGGCTCTCAGAGAATATTACAAGGGAAAGCGTCTCCTCCCGAAATCCTTTAAGGACGAGAACCGTATAAACGAGATCAAGGGTGTATACGTACCCTTCTGGCTGTATGATACAGAGGCAAATGCCGACGTAAGATACAAGGCCACCAGAGTACGCAGCTGGAGCACCGGAAACTATAATTATACCGAGACTTCATTTTACTCGGTGGTCCGCGGTGGAAATCTCTCCTTTGAAAACGTACCGGTAGACGGTTCGAGCAAGATGGCAGACGAGCTGATGGAGTCGATAGAGCCCTTTGACCTTACAGAGGCGGTGGATTTCCATACTGCCTATCTGTCCGGTTATCTGGCGGATAAATACGACGTTGACTCTGAGACCGGTATCCTCCGTGCCAACGAAAGGATCAAGCAGAGCACCGAGGATGCATTTGCATCAACGGTTTCCGGATATATGTCGGTAATACCCGAGCATTCCTCTGTGAGACTGTCTGACGGTAGAGCAAGATACGCTCTTTTACCGGTATGGATGCTTAATACCACCTACGAGGGAAAGACCTATTCCTTTGCCATGAACGGTCAGACCGGCAAGCTGAAGGGTGACCTGCCCCTTGACAAGGGTGCTTACAAGAGATGGCTCTTCGGTATTGCCGCGGCGGTAGGAGCGGCTACTATGGCCCTTACCTATCTTGCGTGGCTGCTGTAAGGGGGTGTAGACGTGAAGAAAAGAGTATTTGTCTTTATTTTGTCAGCTCTGATGCTGATATCCGTCTTTTCGCTTACCTCCTTTGCCGAGAAGCCTCCCAGACTTGTTGACGGCGCATATCTTCTCACCGATGCAGAGGCCGAGCGTGTTACCGCCCTGCTTGACCGTATCAGCGTAGACAATGATTTCGACGTGGTCATCGTTACCGTCAGCGATACAGGATTTGAGGATATCGTTGATTTTGCCGATGATTACTACGATTATAACGGCTACGGTATGGGCAGTAATTTTGACGGTGTTCTGCTTCTGATCAGCATGGAAGAGAGAGACTGGTATATTTCTACCTGCGGGTTTGGTCTGACTGCATTCACCGAAAGCGGTATACAGTATATCGGTGAGGCGATAACAGAAGATCTTTCCTTCGGCCTGTATGAGGATGCCTTTACCGATTTTGCAAATCTGTGTGAGAGTTTTGTTGTACAGGCAAGAACAGGTGATCCATACGAGTTTAAGGAGCCATACGGAGTTTTCAGCAGTCTGATACTTTCTCTTATCGTGGGCTTTGTAGTTGCCTTTATAGCGGTATCGTCTATGAAGAGCAAGCTGAACGGTGCCGTAAGACAGAGAGCTGCCGAGAATTACGTAAGGCGGGACAGCATGGAGCTTACCGTCTGCCGTGACAGCTTCCTTTACAGAAACGTTGTCCGTACTGCCAAGCAGAGCAGTAACAGCTCTTCCGGCAGTCACCGTTCATCCTCCGGACGTTCACACGGCGGCGGTGGCGGGAAATTCTGAGTTTTTAAGTATGATACGGGCGGTGCCGGTCCTCGGCACCGCCCGTGTTGTATTTTTCGGTACAGTATGTTATAATTTAGAAAAATCAGTCAAAACGGTAGTGAGTATGAAAAGATCCTATATAAAATATCTGCTGTCACTTATAATATTCGGAACAAACGGAATACTTGCCGATATGATATCTCTGTCAAGCTATGAGATAGTTTTTCTCAGGACACTTATCGGTACGGTGTTCCTTCTTCTGCTCTTCTTTATAGGCAGAAGGAAATTTACTTTTCATAGGAACAGCCGTGACACCCTTTTCGTCTCTCTTTCCGGAGTGGCTATGGGACTTAGCTGGATACTGCTTTATGAGGCGTATAAACGGATAGGCGTCAGTGTTGCCACCCTGCTTCACTATATTGGCCCTATACTCGTAATAACGGCGGCGGTGCTTATCTTCAGAGAAAAGCTGACGGCGGCAAAGCTTCTCGGTATCACCGCAGTAATGGGAGGAACTGTACTGCTCACCCTCTCGGGAGAAACCGGTATCGGCGGCGATCCCGTGGGTTATATCATAGGTATCAGCGCCGCGTTTATGTACTGTGCTATGGTAATACTGAATACCAGGTCCCGCCGGGTAAAGGGACTTGAGGCGACTCTTATCCAGCTGACTTCAGGTCTTGTCACCGTCTTTGTATTTATGCTTTTCCTCGGCGGACCGAGCATTGCGGTAAAAAAGACGGATATCCTGCCGATACTTCTCTTAGGCGCTGTCAACACAGGCCTTGGATGCTATATGTATTTTTCTTCCTTTGGGGAGCTGCCCGTGCAGACTGTGGCGGTATGCGGTTATCTTGAGCCGCTGGCGGCGGTGATATTCGCCGGAATATTCCTCTCTGAAACAATGTCGGCGGGTCAGATAGTCGGAGGAGTGCTTATTATCGGCGGTGCCATCTTCGCAGAGCTCATGAGCCTGAGACAGAAAAACAAAAGTAAAAAAGCAGAGCGTTCCCCGTGTGCCGATAAGACAGTAATTTGAAGAAATTACAAAATCGGAATCTGTCAAACAGGATCGGACAACAAAACAGACGACATTCAACTTCGGTTGGGTGTCGTCTGTTTTTGTGCGTTTAAGGGTTGAAAATCACTTATTTTCTGCTCTGTGATGCATTGTTCAAAGACGGGCATACCAAACTTCAT
>JAFQUL010000035.1 GCA_017408535.1 Clostridia bacterium | reverse complement strand
TTCCTACCTTGGCAAGCACGAAGGCTGGATGGCAGAGCACATGCTCATCCTCGGTATTGAATATCCCAACGGCGATATCAAATACATCTCCGCTGCATTCCCCTCTGCCTGCGGCAAAACCAACCTGGCAATGCTCATTCCTCCGGAAGTTTACACCAAGAAGGGCTACAAGGTATGGTGCGTAGGCGATGATATCGCATGGATCCGCGTTGGCGAAGACGGCAGACTCTACGCTTGCAACCCCGAATACGGCTTCTTCGGCGTAGCACCCGGCACCAACGAAAAATCCAACCCCAACGCTCTTGCTTCCACCCGCAAGAACACCATATTCACCAACGTTGTTCAGACTGCTGACGGCGGCGTATGGTGGGAAGGTCTCGACAAGAATCCTCCCATGGGCGTAAACAACTGGAAGGGCGAACCCTGGGATCCCACCGACGGTTCCAAGGGCGCACATCCCAACAGCCGTTTCACCGCTCCTGCGGCTAACTGCCCCTGCATCTCCTCTGAGTTCAACTCCGTTCACGGTGTTCCCGTTACCGCTATCGTATTCGGCGGCCGCCGTGCTAAGACTGCTCCCCTTGTATACGAATCCAGAAACTGGCAGCACGGTGTATTCGTTGGTTCTATCATGGCATCCGAGACTACCGCAGCCGCTACCGGCGCTGTCGGCGTAGTTCGCCGCGATCCTATGGCAATGCTTCCTTTCGCCGGTTACGATATGGGTGACTACTTCGGTCACTGGATCGCAATGGGGAAGAAGATCGCCAAGGCTCCCAAGATATTCAACGTTAACTGGTTCCGTACCGACGATGAGGGACACTTCATCTGGCCCGGCTTCGGTGACAATATGCGTGTTCTTCTTTGGATCATCGCTCGTTGCGAGGGCAAGGTAGACGCAGTTGAGACTCCCATCGGTTATGTTCCCAGACCTGAGGATATCAACATTGAGGGTCTTGATATCGACGAGGAGACTCTTAAGGGTCTGCTTCACGTTGACAAGGATCTCTGGAAGGAAGAGATCGCAGGCATCAAGGAGTTCTATCAGAAGGTCGGCGACCGTGTTCCCGCAGAGCTTTACGCTGAGCTTGCAACCCTTGAGGAGAACCTTAAGTAATATAAAAGCAAAATTAAGAACGGAGAGCGATCTCCGTTCTTTTTTCTCTATGGGTGCCGCCTCTCCCGGTCTCATATTATTTTGAAGATATATATAAGCCTCGTAGAGGCGAACAATGAACTACAGAAGGTAATTCCGTCGCCCGTTTATGGAATATCATATCGTCACAGCGGACGTGCAATGCACGCCCCTACCGGGTTTGTACGAAATTTGAAGATAAATATCAAACCCGTAGAGGCAGATTAAATATCCGCCCAGAATTATATGTGATAAAACCCAGAATTAAACCCCGGGCAACCTGCGGGGGGCAAGAATTACCGTTGGCAATTCCTGAATGATCCCCTACGGTGGGTCGCCCGCGTTTTGCGGTCAATAAATAAAAAGGGCTGTTTCCATTCTCTGTAAATGTAAAAAGAATGTAAAAAAAAATTAAACCTTCTTCACAAGCTATTGTATTTTGCTTATATTACTGTATAATTAGGAAAGATAGTTAATTAACATAACTAATATGACTTACACAGTTACTATGACGTGCCGGGTTAATTATAAACTACTTAAAAGGCAGGTAAAAATATGAAGCCTAACAGAAAAATGAGAGTTTCCCGTGTTCCCAAGATTGGCGGTACAGAGGCGGAAAAGCAGAATATCGGCGTTACCGATACTGCCGCGGCTGAGGTTACTCCCGAGGTTGAAGCGGCTCCCGCCGCTGATAACACAGAGACCGTCGTCTTTGACGCTCCCGCGGCTGAGGACACCGTTGTATTTACTCCCCCCGTAAGCGAGGAGGCTGTTTCCGAATATGCCGGTGAGACGGTAAAGGACGTTTCCGCTTTTGAGCCTAAGGGCGACTATGACTACAGCTTTGACCAGTCCCTTGAGTTCCTTACCGCAGATCAGCTGGATCCCGAGGGCAAGAACAAGCGCAGCGGTCTTCCCATATTCACTATCATACGCACTATGATGATCGTCATCTGCCTGAGCATTTTTGCTTACTGTGCCTTCATCATCGCAGATACCCTTATCGACTATCAGCGTTCCGACGTCATCTACGATCAGTTTGCCGATAAGTTCTTCTCTCTTGACGGCGGTGAGGATGACGGCTCCTCAAGACTTAACCAGGTAAACGCAGACGGCTCTGTTCCCAACTTCGGTGACGCTATTGATGATTGGGTAGGTAACGGCGGTCTGTACGTTCCCCCCATTTCCGCATCCGATAACCCCTTTGACACCGACCCCGACAAGATGGTAGCCAACCTTACTCTCCTTCGCGAGATCGCTCCCGATCTTTACGGTTGGATCTACGTTGCGGGTACTACCATTAACTATCCTATAGTTCAGACCAGCGACAATAATTTTTATCTTAACCACGATGCTGCTCGCAACGAGCTGAACACCGGCGCTATCTTTGCCGACTTCCGCTGCAATACCGAGGTAATGCGTAACTTCAATACCGTTCTTTACGGCCACAACATCAGAAGTAATCAGATGTTCCATGCCGTTCAGGATATGTTTGAGAATGAGGCTCTTTTCAGAAACAAAGAGGTCATTATCTGTACCTTCGACGGTGTTCATTACTACAAGACAGTTTCGGTATTCCAGGCAAGCTACGACACCGGTTACAACGAGGTCGGCTTTAACTCCGGTGAGGAGTTTGTGAAGTTCGCCACCGACCTTCAGGCTCAGTCCAAGTATAAGAACAACCACACCTTCTCAGGCGGCGACAGACTTCTCACTCTCTCCACCTGTACCAACGGCCTTAAAACTGACCGCTACGCACTTATCTGCGTGCTGACCAAGTTTGATGCCGTAAGCGAGGATTTCTGGGCAAACTATTAAATCATGACGGAAATGCTCATTTGCCCGATATGTAAGGGTGAACTGTCATTTAACGCCGGCGGCGGATCTCTTGTCTGCTCTGCCGGACACTGCTTTGATATTTCATCATCGGGTTACGTAAATCTTACGAGAGGCTCCTCTGTCAACCTCTCGGGAGACTCAAAGGATATGATCCGTGCCCGCCGCAATTTTCTTGCGGCGGGATACTATTTACCTATAGCCGAGGGAGTTTCCGATGCGCTTTTGAAATTCTCTCCCAAAAGGATAGTCGATGCCGGGTGCGGTGAAGGGTATTATACCGCTCACTTTGCCCGCACTCTTCCCGATAGCCGTGTTATCGGCTTTGACCTGTCTAAGGCAGGTGTGGAGCTGGCGGCAAAGGCGGCAAGGCGGGAGGGACTTGAGGACAGACTCAGCTATGCGGTGTGCGGTATATTCGATCTTCCGATTCTCGACAGCTCCGTTTCTGCAGTTACCAACCTTTTTGCCCCCTGTGCCGGAGAGGAGTTCCACCGTATTCTCGAGGAAGACGGCAGGCTGATCACCGTTGTGGCGGGGGTCAGACACCTTTTCGGACTGAAGGCCGCTATATACGAAGATCCCTATGAAAACGGGGAAAGACGTGACGTTATTGACGGTTTCCTTCTTGAAGAGGTAAAAGAGGTACGCACCGTTATCAACGTTAAAAAGGAAGATATCTTTCCTCTCTTTA
>JAFQUL010000034.1 GCA_017408535.1 Clostridia bacterium | reverse complement strand
TGATTAACTCTGCGATAGAAGTGCCGGTATCAGGTCTGATGCCGGCTTTATTTTTTGCCTTATCACCTTCTTTCAAATGAATTATTTATCAATACACGTACCCTATATCTACTATATCTTTTATTAGAACAAGTTTCATTGGAAAATGCAAAAAGTCCGAAATTTCTACTAATTTCGGACTTTTTGACACAAAAAAAGAATACTAAAGCTTAGCGTATCCATCACGATAAGCTATAATATCCGTTTTTATTTTATTTTTTTATTGAGAAAAAAGTATTTATGTGCTATAATTCAATGTGTAACTTAGGCATATTACCTTTAGATTTTTCCCAACAGCATATTTGCATAAATTTTTTCATGGAGATAGAACAATGCTTGAAAAAAAAGATATCATAGGATATACTACACCCGAGATGGCGGGAGTTCCGTCTGAAAACATAGAGAAGTTCATAGCGATTCTTGAGGATATCGGTATGGCTCTTCACGATGTGGTCATTGCAAGAGGAAACGATATTATTTTCGAGTGCTACTGGGCACCCTATCACAAGGATTATCTTCACCGAATGTACTCGATAACAAAAAGCTATGTAGCGATCGCTATCGGCTTTCTTGAACAGGACGGGCTCATCAGTCTTGATGACCCTATGGAAAAGTTTTTCCCTGAGGAGCTGAAAGCACAGCCCGACCAAAATCAGCACAGGCAAACCATCAGACATATGCTGATGATGAGTACCGCAAAGCCGCCCAGGACCTGGCGAGGTCTTCGCCCTGACGACTGGGTAAAGCACTATTTTTCAAATCCCTTAGAAGAGACCAAGCCGTCCGGAACCGGCTGGAAGTATGACTCCATCGGCTCTCACGTTTTGGGTGCCATTGTTGAACGCGTTACCGGAAAAAGGTTTATCGACTACTTAAGAGAGAAGCTGTTCTCAAAGATCGGCGTATCTGAGGAAGCCTACTGTCTTAAAGCCCCCGGCGGACACTCCTGGATGGATGCCGGTCTTCTCTGCCGTCCCACAGATCTTCTCAGAACTATCCGTTTCCTTCTCAACGGCGGAAAATGGAACGGCGAGCAGATACTGAACGAGGAATACGTTAAGGCCGCTACCTCAAAGCAGATCGACAACACTCTTCCCGGTGCGATTCCCTGCAAATGCCAAGGCTACGGTTACCAAATATGGAAAGGTGTTCAAGACTCCTTTTACTTTCTCGGAATGCATACTCAGATCGCCTTGGGTGTACCCGGAAAGGATTTTATTTTGATCTTCAACGGGGACTGTTTTGATAAATACAACGCCCAAACGCAAACAATTTTTGACAGCTTTTTCGACCTGATCGTAAATGCGGCGTCAGACACTTCTATTCCCGAGAATGAAGCGGCTCAGCAAAGCCTGAAGGAGTACACAAAGGATCTGAAGCTGATAACGGCTAAAGGTGAGAAACACTCTCCTAAAGAAAAACTGATCAACAACGTTACGTATAAAATGGACGAGAATCCAATGGATTTCTCAAAGCTGTGTTTTTCCTTTGACGGAGATAAATGCCGTCTTATCTATACCAACGCTACAGGAGATAAGGAGCTTACCTTCGGAATGTGCCGCAACGAATTCGGTCTCTTCCCGGAGGAAGGCTATGCAAAAGAGGTGGCATCGGTTTATGCTCCCGGCAACTATTACAGGTGCGCCGCATCCGGCGCTTGGATCAAAGAGGACACTCTTCACATCATCATCCAGATAATCGATACCTATCTCGGATCTCTCCATATCACCGTTAAATTCGGTGATGGTGACGTAGACATCTCTATATTCAAGGACGGAGAGGACTACATGAACGAGTACGAGGGAGACGCACACGGACGGGCGTAAAAGGATTCTCTTCCTTTAGGTATACGATTCATAATAACCAAAAATACGGTCGCTTTATTAACTGCGGTTAATAAAGCGACCGTATATTATATAGAAGTATTCCTACTTCAAGACAATCGTTTTGCTTTAATGAGCATCGTCAGGATGAATGGACTTAAGTATTTTTTTCATATCTTACCTTCCTTTGGTCATACACCGTAAAGGATATGCAGGTTACGGAGATTTGAATCTGTAATTCGATCATTTACTGAATATGCATGTCCCTCTGCCTCGTCACCGCTATAAATAGTAATGCCGTCAGCTTTAAGTACATTGGCAACGGAGCAACAGATATCCTCAATAAGGGCTTTCTTTTTGATACCTTCCTTTTCACCGTTACCGCTTGAGATCAGATATTCAAGAGATGACGAAAGGTCACTTAGCCGAGGAAGCTCCTTCAGTGCTCTGAAGGTCCACTTGTAGTAGGGAATATATTTTTTATTCAGGAGGAAGATAGCTCTCAGAGTACTGTTTACAAACTCGGTAACGCACAGCTGAGCCGCGGCGGTATCTTTTCTCAAAAGACATCTCGGATAATTATACTGGCCTGACTGACCCATTACGAGAAGATTTCCCGCCAGCTTCTTGAGCCTGACGTTTTCCGGAAGATAGCTGAGCTTTTCACGCACTGAGGTAAAGTACCCGGAAGGATCACTGAATATCCGTCCGTTGATGGCCTCCGCCAGAGACTGCTCGGGAAGGAAAAACCAGTCACTGTCAGTCAGGTTTCCCTCACTGTCTCCTGTTTTTGCGGTGAGAAAATCGCTTATCCGTATAACACCGTGCCGCTGTCCGCCGACAGGGCTGACAGAGCTTCGCCTGTAGCCCATAAATTCCTTAGGTAAAGCGGAATAAGCTCTCTCAAGAGCAAAGGCACATCTGCTGTCG
>JAFQUL010000004.1 GCA_017408535.1 Clostridia bacterium | reverse complement strand
CTCTTCTGATGGATGAGCTGGTGGAGGAAGGGGTACTTTCCCGCCGTGATGACGGACTTATGTACCTTACAGACTGGCAGGACTATAGATTTGACTTTAATATCTGACAACGGATAAAAAAGGCCGAAGACGTTTCCTAATGTGCTCCCTGTCAAGTAGACAGACTAAAAAACAAAAGGATTTACAAATTGGATAGATTCTTTCATCTCCCCCTGCTGCGCAGCAGGGGGAGATTTTTGTTACGCGGCGGTGGCGAAGTAATACTCACACGGTGTCATGCAATTCAGACGCTTTTGGTAACGGCGAGTATTGTAAAAGTGTATGTAGTTTTCAATAGCAGAAACGAGAGAATCACGACTCGTAAACTTTTTGAGATAGTACATCTCGGACTTCAAGATTCCCCACCAGCCCTCCATCGGCGCATTGTCAAGGCATTTACCAACACGAGACATACTTTGTGTCATGCCTGCATCCACAAGCTTTTGGTGAAACACCCTGTTTGTGTACTGAAATCCTCTGTCGCTATGGAAGATAGGTTTGGCATCGGGATAAAGACTCGTTGCTTCATCAAAGGTGGAAAAAACCAATTCATTGTTGTTGCTGTCTCCGATCTTGTATGCAATAATACGTCTGTCATACAGATCAAGGATAGCAGAAAGATATAGTTTCCTCACCTCGGAATCAACATAATACTTAAATTCCGTAACGTCAGTAAGCCATTTTTCAAACGGAACGGTTGCTTTGAAATCTCTTTTCAAAACATTCTCAGCAGTAATTTCGGGTGTAGATTTAATGTAATCCGGACGTTTCTTACGGATGACAGATTTAAGGCCAAGAATACGCATAAGACGGCGAACTCTCTTGACGTTTACTCTGTGAGGAAGCTCCTCTATCTTTTCTCGGTTAACGGTTATACACATTTGTCTGTATCCTAAAACTCCATTACTTTCCTCGTAGAGCTCCTTTACGTATTCCGTAATCTGTATGTTCAGAAGTTCGCTTTTACTTTGCACTCTCTTTTTCCACTTGTAATAGGACGAACGATTTAGTTTCAACGCATGGCATATTTCCTTGATGGAATAACCCATGTGAGTGTTCAAAAATTCAATCGCTATATACATGTGTTCCTGTCGCACTCCGGTCAGCGACCACCACCTTTCAGCTCCTGTAGTTTTTTTATGAAGGCATTCTCAATTTCGAGCTGTCTGTTTTTCGCTTCAAGTATCTTCATTTCAGCTTTGAGCTTTTCAACCTCTGTCATTTCCTCAACCGGCTTCGTTCTTCCTCGGTTGTCCTTGAGTTTGTCCACTCCACCTTCTTCATACTTGCGCACCCAGGCATAGATCTGTTGATACGACACGTTGTAGGTTTCTACCGTTAAACCATAGTCCTTGTTGTGTTCAATGCAGAATGCTACAATCTCTGCTCGTTCTTCTTGCGTGGTCTTTCTTCCTTTGGTCATATATATTTCTCCTTTTGCGGAACTCCGCTCTTTAAACTCTCTATGACCATTATACCACTTAATCCAGTTTCGAAGCTGCTTTTCATTTAAAATTCCGTATTTTCTGCATACAGCCCACAATCCACCTTCTCCGTTTAGATATGACTCTACTGCTTGCAACTTTATTTCTGCACTGTATTTCTTGTTCTTGCGTGTTCTTTTTGGCATAAAATAACCCCCTCAAAGTAGTCTTGAAAACTTTTTGTTTTTTCAAGTGTCTACTCTAAGGGGATTATATCATCCGGCGGAAGTGTCCTCGGTCTTTTTATTATTCCGTTGTTCCGGGTACTCTTACGGCTGTCCCGACTTTGAGAGAGGATATCTTTCCGACAGAAACAGACACAAGTCCTATTCTGTATTTATTACGGTTCATTTCATCTCTTCCCTTTTTCTTGCAAGTAAGGTCTCAAACCACAGCTCGGGGTCTGGCATAGGCGAGATGTCATCCATAAAAGACCTGTCGCCCTCGGTAAGAGTGCGGGTATTCCGCTTGACCTCTCTGTCGGTGGGACCCTTTCCGTCCACCATAGCCGCACCGTGAGTGCCAAGTACCTCTGCCGACAGTATCATAGCCGACAGCACGGAGCGCTGTGTGACGACGGTATCGTAAAGCTTATAAAGCTCTGCCGTCTCACTCTCCTCCCCTATCTCTGCCATCTCAAAAAAGCTTTCATAAAGGCGGCTTACCCTGTCGTAAAGTGCCTTCATCCCGGAAATGCTTCTGTCAAAATCCGCTACACGGCTCATCTCGCTCTGAAGCTCTTCCTTTACTTCCGCTATATTTGACACTCCCACCTTTATTTTAGGTGCGGTATAGTCAGGTACGGCCTGCGCGAGGGCTTTTCTTGCCGCTATATGCTCCGCCGCACGGAGACTGCCCACCTGAGTGGAGTTAAGGGCACTGCCGCCGGGGCGGTACACACCGAAGGTGCCTGCCGCCTCACCTGCCGCGTAGAGTCCATCTACGGTGCTCATCCAATGTCCGTCCACCGCAACGCCGCCGTTACAGTGCTGAGCGCACACGGCGATAGCCAGCTTCTCAGAAGAGAGATCAATGCCGTGGGAGGCGTACAGCTCCACCGCACCGCGGTTCATCTTATTAAGTCTTTCTATAGGTGTGCCGAAAAGCACTCCCGATGAGTTAAGATAATCGTACGCCTCGCGTGGGAGCACCTCAAAGCCGCCTTCAAGTCCCTTGGGGTTCTCTCTGAAGTCAAGATATACCCGATTTCCCTTTTTTAGCTCCCTTGCTACCAGGATATCCACCTTCGAGGAGCCCTCCAACTTGCGGGTATCAAAGGGCCACTGATAGCCCTTGAGGAATATCAGGCCGAGCGATTCCTCACCCAGAGCCTCATAGAGAAATTCTCTCTCTTCTCCCTTTTCATTTACGGATATATATCTCGGCAGTACCTGCTGATAGCTGCCGGACAGATTCCAGCTGAAGTCGGTGCTGGCGATACCGTACTGCCACTGTTCCATATTGGAAAGAGCCGCACCTGCCTCTATGGCAAGTCCGGTTGCACCGTGCTGACTCTCGGGATAAACGGTATTTTTATATATTCCCGCAGGACCGCCTGTACAAAGAATAACGTTACGGCAGGCAATGACCTCTGTCTCACCGGTAACGGTGGAAACGGTAACGACACCGGAAACTCCTCTGTCATCCGTCAGTATCTTTACCGCTCTTGAAAAGTCTATTATCTCTATTCCCTTTTCTCTGACCGATCTTTCAAGAGCCTCGGTCATATATTTTGAGGTAAGAGGACCGCAGGAGGTAGCGCGGGAGCGTGGATCGTGATCGGTCTTATAGCCCGCATACTCTCCGTATTCATTGGTGGGAAAGGGCACACCAAGCTCCACCAGATGCATAAAGCAACGGGTGGAATATGCCGCCTCGCAAAGTGCGTGCTCACCCATTACTCCTCCGCCGGAATAGAGGGTATCCGCCATTTCTCTTACGCTGTCCCCGTCAGAGCCGCAGAGGGACAGCTTATAATAGGTCTGCTTGTCACTGCCGGTATTTCTCGAGGTGCCCATATATCTGCCCTCGGTAATAATGGCTATATCCCGCACACCCAGCCCGTACAGGCGGTCAGCGGCATTGTACCCCGCACAGCCTGTACCGATTATCACCGTGTTATACTGCTTCATCATAATTTTCTGATATGCATACCGCCGTCGGCGATAAGAGATGCACCGGTAGTGTAACCGAAGGTACCGTCGCAAAGAGCTATCACTATCTTGGCAATATCCTCGGGAGTACCCCAGCGGCCGAGGGGCACGAGACCCTCTGAGATAAGCTTGTCATATTTTGCCTTGACTGCCTCGGTCATACCGGTTGCTATTATACCGGGGCATATCTCGTTGACGGTTATACCCTCTGAAGAAAGTCTGTCGGCAAAGAGTTTGGTTATCATTGAAACGCCCGCCTTTGAGATGCAGTATTCACCTCTGCTGGTGGAGCTGGTATAGGCCGAGCAGGAGGAAATATTTACGATAGAGCCGCCCTTGCCCTGCTTTATCATATGATTTGCCACCGTCTGGGTAAGGAAAAGAGTTCCCTTGGTATTGATACCCATAACGTAATCGTAGCTTTCCTCCGTCATCTCAAGGATGTCACTGCGAACCTTGGGCGCAACTCCCGCCACGTTAACGAGGGCCATAATATCACCCTTTTCTCTGGCGGCTTCAAACAGATTTTTTCTGTCATCAGCGGAAGAAATATCTCCCGGCACGTAAGTAAGCTGAAGTCCGCTAAAATCAGTGAGATCGGGGGTCTCGCTCCGTCCCATTCCCACAACGGCATAGCCCTTTGAGAGAAGCATAAGGGCGCTTGCTTTTCCTATTCCTCCGGCAACACCGGTCACTATTGCAACTTTCACTGTTTTATCTCCTTATAAAGCTCTCTGTAATATTCATTGAACACCGCACAGCCGGATACCCTTTTGCTTCTCATAAGCTCGGTACATTTTGAGCAGGAGAGACAGCATTTCTTCGGGTCAAACTGTCCGTTTGTATAGTCTCGGTAAAATTCGGGGTATGCAAGCCACATTCTGCCGTAACCTACAAGGTCGCACACTCCGCTCTCAAGCTGCTCCTCAGATCTTTCCATCAGATCCTCGCGGTAATAGGAAAGTCCTGAGCCCACCACCGTAAGGGCGGGGAAATTTTCCTTGATATGCTTTTCAATGGTAACGAATCTGTTAAGCCCCACCTCTGCCGCCTCCGGGGGAATGTATCCGCCCTTTCTGTAGGGGCGGTTAACGTGGGGGTTGTAATACGGGTTGCCCACCGTTACGTTGAGCATCTGTATCCCTTCATCTATAAGCCGTCCGAGAAGGATATCCGGCTCTGTAAAATCGAGGACGTTTTCCTCTGTCGTACCGAAGCCGTAGGGCTTCGGCACCATATCGGCAACACTCAGTCTTGTGGTAAGAAGGATATTGTCGGGCAGTACCTTTTTTACCGCTCTGACACAGTCAAGATAAAGCCTTGAACGGTTGTCAAAGCTGCCGCCGTATCTTCCCTCGCGCCCGAAGGCGGAAAGCAGCTCCTGGAAAAGATATCCGTGGCAGGATTTTACGTCAACACCGTCAAAGCCGGCCTCAAGCGCAAGCACCGCCGACTCTGCGTATTTTTCCGCCAGGGTATCAAGATACTCGTCTGTAACTATATTTTCGTCGGTGACCGGGCGGCGCTCCTCATATATTGGGTGGCGGTAGGCTATCATAGGCACAATACTCTGTCTGCCCGAGTGGGTAAGCTGAAGAATGAATACCGGCTCTGTTCCTGTCTCATCCTTGGCTATCTGCCGCATATTTCCGAGCAGTTCTCTGAATGCGGGCAGATTGTCCTTTGTCAGCATCATCTGTCTGGGGCCCGTCCTACCCTCGGGGCAAACAGCAGTAGCCTCAAACCAAATAAGTCCCACACCGCTTTTTGCGGCTTTGATGTATTTTTCAATTGTGAGAGGGCTTGGGCTTCCGTCTGTATTGCAGTCACATCCCTCCATGGGCTGAAGCACCGCACGGTTGGGGATAATTTTATCATTTATCTGAATTGAGCTTTCGAGCATACAGTAAAAATACCTTTCTTTCCTACATATTATATATTTCATTATATCATCAAATAAGGAAATGTATATAATTAAATTTGCATAAAATATTGCTTTTCTTGCAAACGTAGGATACAATATAATAAAACGGGGGTGAATAACATGGTATGCGGTTTTAAGACAAAGGAATATGAACTTGAATATCTTGAAGATAGCTGCGGCAGTTCTGTCCGTTGGGAAAGTCACTGTCACGGACAGTATGAAATGATCGCAGTGCTTGAGGGTGATATTTCGGTTATGTTTGAGGAAAAAAGCTATCGCTTAACAGGTGGACAAACTATTATCATTCCTCCTCTTTGCTACCATTCGGTGACTGTAAACGGGGGTAGTGACTACCGCAGGATAACCGTCCTGTTTGATCTTTCTGCTATTCCCCGGGTACTATGGGAGGATTTTTCAAAAAAAGGTGATAATATTGCCATACCGTTTTCCTCCGACGCCGAAATACTGAGAGAGATATGCCAAAGTGAAGATCCGTCGTATTATATACCGCTGGTACAAAGCCTGATGATACAGCTGTTTTACTGCGCGCTAAAAAGCACGGTCAGCACAGTTGAGAGCAAGACCGACGTTTTTTTACGAAACGCCGTTACTTATATCGAGGGACATCTGCGGGAAAAAATTTTACTTGAAGATCTTGCCCGGCACACCGCCAGATCAAAATCCTCCTTTTGCCATTTGTTTGAGGAAAAGATGAAGATATCCCCAAAGCAGTATATACTGCAGAAAAAGCTTGCACTTGCAAATAAGCTTATAGGGGAAGGTACTCTGCCCACCGTCGCGGCGTCTCAGGTTGGTTACGATAATTACAGCAACTTTTACCGAATTTATCACAAACATTTCGGAACCTGCCCAACCAAAAGAAAGGACTAAAAAATTACCGTTGCTCTTTTCTATTCCGATATGTTATAATTAAGAATAATATCAGTTCTTAAAATTTACCAAGTTAAGTCTTTGCCGCAGCTCTGCGGCGGAACGGAGATAATATGAAGTGCGTGCATCTTGACTTTCACACCGGCCCTGATATTAAGGTGGGCGAAAAATTTGACAAAGAAAAATTCACCAAGACGGTAAAGGACGCAAAGGTAGACCTTATGACCGTTTTTGCAAAATGCCACCACGGATATACCTACTATCCCTCAAAGGTATCGGAAATGCACCCCGGTCTCAGCTTTAATCTTCTCGGAGAGGAGATAGACGCCATTCACTCAGCAGGAGCGAAGGCGCCCATCTACATTACCGCAGGCTGGAGCAAGAGAGATGCGGATGCCCACCCCGAGTGGCACCATATAGATTTTTTCACCCGTAAGGCCGCCTATGCGGGGGATGCTCCCGATGAAGAGAGAGACCCCGACGAGCCTCTTGCCACCTGCTCCTGGGTGACCCTCTGTCTTGTGGGAGACTATTCAAACCACCTTGAGGCGATCACCCGTGAGGTATGCGAAAGCTTCGACGTATCTGACGGTATATTCTACGATATCTGCTTTGAGGGTGAGGCATGCGCCTGCGACAGCTGCCGCAGAGGAATGCTTGAGGAAGGTCTTGACCCCGACAGCTACGAGGATGCAAAGAAGTACTTTATCACCGCCCGCATCCGTCTGATGCAGAGGCTGACCGAAATAGTTCACGAATATAAAAAGGACGCACCGGTCTTCTATAACGGCGGTGCGAATATGGACAGGACGGAATATCATCCCTATCAGACCCACTACGAGCTTGAGGATCTTCCCACTGCCTGGGGCGGATATGATCTTATGCCGATACGTGCCAAGTTCTTTGAAAAGTACGGAAAGCCTTTTCTCGGTATGACGGGAAAGTTCCACCACACCTGGGGAGAATTCGGCGGCTTTAAGAACAAGGAGGCACTCAGATACGAGTGTGCGGATATGCTCAGCGTCGGTGCGTCTATTTCGGTGGGCGATCACCTTCATCCCTCCTGTGACATTGACGAAAGCACCTATGCCGTCATCGGACACGCATTCGATTATGCCGGAAAGATCGAGAAATACAGCGAGAACACCTCTGCCTTCACCGACCTTGCTATCTGGCTCAGCCACTCCTCTGCCTCTGACATCGGTGCGTCAAAGCTGCTTCAGATAATGCACCTTGAGTATGACGTAATAGGCTCGGGAGACGATCTCGGAAAATACAGCTGTATCATCCTTCCCGACAGAGTAAGTCTTTCAGATGATGACAGGAATGCTCTCACTGAATTTACCGAAAAAGGCGGTAAGATAGTGGCAAGCTACGAGAGTATCTTTGATGAGCTTGGCATAGAAAAGCTATCCCCCTCGGAATACGACCTTGATTACATAAAATGCAACGTTGACGAGATAACCACACCTTTCCTTGCCTATTCTGCGGCATACCGTGTAAAGACAGAGGGCGAGGTGCTTGCCCGTGTCCATGAGCCATACTTCAGACGTACCGTCGGTCACTTCTGCGGACACAACAACACCCCCTACCGACCCGAGGCGGCAGATTATCCGGCTCTCGTAAAACACGGTAACGTGCTGTACTTTGCCCACCCGGTATTCGAGGCATATAATAACTCCGGCAACTATATTCTTGAGGAATATATCATAAAGGCCATTGACAGGATCTACTCAAGAATGATCGTCACAAGCGAGCTTCCCTCCTGCGGCAGAATCAGACTGAGAGAGAATAAAAAGGAGGGCTTCCTTGCCCTTCACATTCTTTACGCACCGCCGGTAAACCGCGGCAACGTATGTCTGCTGCCGGATTTCCCCCGTCTTCACGAGGTAACTGTCACCGTAAAGCTTGACAGACCCATCACCTCCGCCGTTTCACAGCCGGACGGAGAGAGCATCCCATTCACGCAGGAGAACGGCCGCGTCACTCTGAGCCTTCCTCCCTTCAGCCTGCATAAGCTCATAATTCTCAGATAAATATAAAACGGACGGACAGAATTGCATTCGGCAATTCCACCCGCCCGTTTTTATTGTGTTTTTATCGTTGTTCGCCCTCTCCGTCTTGCTTCTCAAGATACCTCTCCCGAAGTACAAGGCATACGGAATTGATTCTACAGAGGCTCTACGGGGTGAAATACATAATCAAATCCCGGGCAACCTGCGGACGTGCAATGCACGCCCCTACCGGTTTCATATCATTTCAAAAATACACATCAAACTTGTAGGGACAGGCAAGAATTGCG
>JAFQUL010000003.1 GCA_017408535.1 Clostridia bacterium | reverse complement strand
TCAGAACCGCTTTGGGGGTAACGGACTTTATATTTTAGATGAGCCGGAGGCCGCGCTGTCCCCTATGCGTCTCCTTGCTTTGATGGCGGAGATCAACGCACTTGTTAAAAAGGATTCTCAGTTTATCATCGCGACCCACTCGCCTATTCTGATGGCTTTCCCGGGTGCAGAGATACTTGAGCTCTCCGATGACGGGATCAAAAGAGTGAGCTACAGGGATACAGAGCACTACCGCATAACGAAAAGCTTTTTAGATAACCCGGAAAAAATGCTTCACTATCTGCTCAGCGAGGATGACGTCTGACAGAGCTTTGATAAGATGGTACAGAAAAAATATATACAGTCAAGGAGTAAAAATATGGATTACAGAATACTTGGTAAGACCGGACTTAAGGTATCCCGCCTCGGATTCGGCGGCATCCCGATCCAGAAAATAGATGCAGAGGGCACAAGACAGCTGATGGTGAGGCTGGCAGAGGAGGGTGTCAATTATATCGATACCGCACGGGGATATACTGTCAGTGAGGAGTATCTCGGATTTGCTCTTGAGGGAATGCGTGATAAGTTTATCCTTGCTACCAAGAGCATGGCCCGCACAAAGGAAGCAATGGCAAAGGATATAGATATAAGCCTTAGAAATCTCCGTACAGACTATATAGATCTTTATCAGGTACATAACCCGGGGCCTAAGGATGTGGAGCAGGTAACTGCACCCGGCGGTGCGCTTGAGGCACTACTTGAAGCAAAGGCGGCGGGTAAGATCGGCCATATCGGAATCACTCTCCACAGCGTTGAGCTGTTCCGTCAGGCTATAGAGCTTCCCTGGGTGGAGACTGTTATGTTTCCGTATAATATAGTGGAAACTCAGGGCGAGGAGCTTATAAAGAAGTGCGCTGAGAATAACATCGGCTTTATTTGTATGAAGCCTTTGGCAGGCGGTGCCATCGACGACGCATCTCTTGCTCTCAGATTCGTGGCTTCTAATCCCTCGGTGACGGTGGTCATTCCCGGTATGGCTGAGGAGAAGGAGATCGGGCAGAATATCATCGCAGTTTCTGATGCCTCGCCTCTGACTCCTGACGAGGAAAAAAAGATCGGTGAGGTCCGTGACTTCCTCGGCACGAATTTCTGCCGCCGCTGTAATTACTGTGCGCCCTGTACTGCCGGGATCAGCATCCCCGCGGTATTTCTGATGGAGGGCTACTACAGCCGCTATGACCTTAAGGAATGGGCGCTTAACCGTTACTCTCAGATGGATAAGACCGCCGCTGACTGTATCGGCTGCGGAGTGTGCGAGGAGCGCTGTCCCTATGATCTTCCGATCCGTGAGATGATGAAAAAAGCCAACGAAGTCCTTAAAAGATAAATCCCGTTTATTTACGGAAAACACGGGAAAAGAGCATATTTCTGAAAAAATTTGTCAAAAGACTTGACTATAATCAGGACAGAGTAATGGACGTATAAGGAAGGAGGGGACATTGAAGTTATGTGAAGCAATATGCTGCAGAATAGCTGAGCTGCTTGAAGAACGCAATATGACAAGATACAAGCTGTATAAAAGCTGCGGTCTTAGTAAAAGCTGCATAAACAATATTGCAAACGGACAGTATGAGAGTACCTTAACAACGAACCTCTGGATAATATGTCAAGGCTTGGGCATTAGTTTACATGACTTTTTTTGATTCTCCTCTGTTCGATTATGATAAACTGGATCCTTGATCCATCAAAATAAGACCAAGATTAAAAACTAATATATAATAAGGAGTTCTGACCTCTAACGTTGGGACTCCTTTTTATTGTTTTATCCCCCACTATGACGATGGTTTTGACAGTATTCCCATATATTGCGGGTAAAATGACAGGCCATTGAAAAATCCTCCGTCTTGTGCTATACTTAATCAGAAAGAGACGTGAGAATTACAGAATGGCATACGTAGGAATTTTTGAAAAAAACGGTATCGGGTTTATTTAGGACTGCGAAATACCCTGCAGACACGTCAGCGAGGTATATATTTACCTTAAACTCGTATAAAGGAAACGGGAAAATGTACGGACTTGGAACTATTATAAATACCGCCGCTATCGTTGTCGGCGGCATTCTCGGTATGCTTTTCGGAAAGCTTATTTCCGAGAGACACCGTGACACTCTTTGTAAAGCCTGCGGCGTGTCGGTGCTGTTTATCGGTACTGCCGGCGCTTTGAAGGGAATGCTGTCGGTGGGGGAGGGCGGCAAGCTTATGTCAGGCGGTGACCTGCTGATCGTGGCCTGTCTTGCCCTCGGTGCACTTATAGGTGAGCTGATAAATATTGAGGGCGGCTTTGAGCGCTTTGGCGGGTGGCTGAAGAAAAAGACCGGCAACTCAAAGGACGGCTCCTTTATCGACGGATTCTTAAATGCTTCGTTTACCGTCTGTATCGGAGCTATGGCGATCGTCGGCTCTATCAATGACGGTATCTACGGCGATTATACGATCCTGCTCACAAAATCCATTCTTGACTTTATTATTATAATGATAATGGCGGCATCACTTGGCAAGGGAACGGTGTTTTCCGCTATTCCGGTGGCGCTGCTTCAGGGCGGGGTAACTCTTCTCTCAAGACTTATCCTGCCGATAATGACCGAGGGTGCACTCCATAATCTTTCGGTAGTTGGCAACGTGCTTATCTTTTGCGTGGGCATCAATCTGGTGTGGGGAAAAAAGATACGGGTGGCAAATCTTCTCCCGGCCGTTATTCTTGCCGTTGCGGCGGCATTTCTGCCATTTGAGCTGTTTTAGCGGATAAAAAAGAGGTATATTATATGTTCAGATCGCTTGCAAGAAAGAAACAGCAGATCTCCCGTGAGGAGTGCATAGGCCTGCTGACAAGAGAGACCCGCGGAGTACTGTCGGTGATAGGGGACGGCGGATATCCCTACGGTATGCCGATGAATCACTTTTACTGTCCCGAGGATGGAAAAATATACTTTCACTGCGGTAAGACGGGGCACAGGACAGATTCTCTGAAAAAATGCGGTAAGGTATCCTTCTGTGTCTGTGACAGAGGAGAGAGCACAGAGGGGGACTGGGCGTTGACGGTAAAGAGCGTTATCGTTTTCGGAGAAGTGGAGATAATCGAGGACAGTCATAAGATAACAGATATTACCTCAAGGCTGAGCCGCAAATTTACTGATGATGAGGAATACATAAAAAACGAAATAGAAAAATATGCCGCCGGTACTGTACTTTTGGCACTTACCCCGGAGCATATCTGCGGAAAAACAGTGAAGGAATCATAGCGGAATATCTGCATATATATGACAAAAGGCAGATAAATATCGAAAAAATATGGGTGTAGGGCCGTTTTTATTGACAACCCCACCTGATTATGCTAAACTTGAACTGAACTACATAAGAAAGAAGGTAACAATATGGAACAGCTTGTAATGAGATGGAAAAATGACGGTACTCCTGCTGTGCCGGCGGTTCTTCCCGAATCGGTAGAGCTTAAGAGATTTACCGAAATAGATAACGCGCTTTCCGAATGGATAGATGTCATCAGATATATGGACGGCGGAGAGAAGATCCCCGATGAAGAAGCATATTACAGAGACGTAATGCTTTGCGAAAAGGGATATGACGATAACCTTTGCTTTATCCTTACGGTAGACGGAGTATGTGCTGCTTCCATTACCGTTATCTGCGACTATGAGAAAAAGGACGGCTACATCCACATGGTTGCCTGCAAACCCGAGTTCAGGGGCAGGGGACTTGGCAATCTCTTAAACGACGTTGCTCTCTGGGTACTTAAGACCGAGGGAATGCAGACCGCTTATCTTACCACCGACGATTGGCGTATCCCCGCCATCAAGACGTATCTCAAGGCTTCCTTTGAGCCGGACACCGAGACCTGTCCCGACTATAAGGAGCGCTGGGAGAAGATATTCGAGAAGATAAACAGTAAGTAACAAAAAAATACCGGACCGCAGCGAAAATAGCTGCGGTCCGGTATTTTTTATTTTAGATTTTCCTAATTTTTGAATTCAGATAAAAGCAGATCGAATATCTCGCTGAGAGTATCGTCTGTCAGCACTTTTTCAGTCTCTTTTCCGTCTATGTCGGTAAGTATCAGCTTTTTTTCGGCTTTGTCAAGCGCTGTAGGACCGGGAAAAGAATTCTTTTTTGCTTTTTCTAAGTCCTCAAGCTCCAGCTGACGGAGACGGGAAATAGT
>JAFQUL010000033.1 GCA_017408535.1 Clostridia bacterium | reverse complement strand
TCATGGTCATATCCTTTCGGTTGTTGTTTTATCATATTGTACCACAAAAGCCTCTCCGTTACAAGTAACTCGTAAAAAAGCAAAAAAATATCCCGCCGACCCCGGTCGGTGGGATATACTGATCTAATCTGTCCGTTTTCTGCTGACGGTTATTTGGAGCAAAAAGGATATTTTACCGCTTTGTGTATAAATTTTAGATATAGCAGTATTAAGTGAAATCGTTCGCCACGGGCTCACGGTGAATGAAAAACCGACTTGTCGAAGCAAGTCGGTTTTTCTGCCTTAAACGTGATAAAAGGTGTCCAATAATACCAACAAGAATTATTTCTTTTTGTTTTTTCTTTCTTTTATCTGTTTGACAATGACAATACCTAATAAGATCACCGATATTAAGAAAAGTGGGACTGTACAAACATAGAGTGCAAACGGAATCTCTATCAATAAATTCAACAGATTTATAATACTGCCAATCAACAAACAAATGGAGGCTATAAGTTGTAAAATATTTACTTTCTTCATTTTATGTTTTCTTTCAAGGTTTTACAGCTTGCAATCAACATTCTTCTAATGCGACCGCATAGATTTCTGTAATTTTTATATGTTTCCTCATCAATACCGTTTGTGTTGAACAGCAAGTGTAACCAACCTTCAGTTTCACTACATTCTTTGAGTGCAATTTCGAATTTGGATATAAAGGCCTTCGTTCCTTGTGCACATTGCGCTTCGTGAATATTCGCACCGATTGAGGTGCCGTTTCTGCCGATTTGAGTGGAAATAATTGTTTCGTGATTCGATTTTAGATATTTAACGAGGTTTATAATATCAACGGAGAAATCCATTGAAAGTTCGACGAGTTTGTTTTCTTTCATAGTCGCACCTCCTTTTCCAATATTGTATCATAAATTCATATGTTTGTTAAATGATGCATCGCCTGCGGCGATATGATGTTTTTCGCTTCGCTCAAAATGATGTTGCTCCCGTTGGTCACAATGATGCGATGTTTGCCTCAATGTGCCGTCAGGCACGCATCATTAGGCGAAGCCGTCATCATTGGTGAAGCCAACATCATTTGCCGAAGGCAAACATCATTCAAAAAGACCTCTTTTGTCCAGTAGACAAAAGAGGTCTTTTTGTTGGTGGGGGAAGGTGGATTCGGACCACCGAAGTCAGTGACAACAGATTTACAGTCTGCCCCCTTTGGCCGCTCGGGAATTCCCCCATATTCGATTGTGTTGTTTGACGCAGATGTTCAATCAACGAGATATATAATACCATACCGGAATCGATTTGTCAACAGTTTTTTTGATTTTTTTTGAAATCTCTTTATCTTTTTGCGGTTTTATGGTATTATATTGTAAAAGGCAGAGAAGGGAGGCAGCTTATGAAAAAAGTCATTGCGATCGTAGGACCTACCGCAAGCGGAAAATCGTCACTTGCCCTTGAACTTGCAGGTCGGCATAACGGGGAAATAGTCTCCTGCGATTCCATGCAGATATACCGCGGCATGGATATCGGTACTGCCAAGGCTACTCCTTTTGAGAGGAGCATAGTTCCTCACCACATGACAGATATCATCGACCCCTCCGTCAGCTACTCCTGTGCTGACTATGCACGTGATGCATCTGCGGCTGTAGAGGATATAATATCCCGCGGCAGGCTGCCGGTCATCTGCGGCGGAACGGGGCTTTATCTTAACGCACTTCTTTTCGGCTCAGGTACGGCGGATATGGAGTTTGATGCGGACTATCGTGCCTCTCTTGAGGAAATTGCACTGAGAGATGGGGGCAGGGAAGAGCTGTACCGCCGCCTCAGAGAAACTGATCCCGGGGCGGCTGAGACGATACACATGAATAACGTAAAGCGTGTTATCCGTGCCCTTGAGATAAATCACTCAGCGAAAATGACCAAGGCAGAGTGGGACAGATGCTCCGCCAACAAAGAGAAAAGATACGATGCTCTTATCGTCGGTCTGAATTACCGCAGCCGCGAGGAGCTTTACCGCCGCATTGAGAAGCGTGTGGATATTATGATAGAGGACGGACTTGTTAAAGAGACGGAGGAGCTCTACAGAACGGGCAAGCTCTGCGAGAGCTATACCGCCTCCCAGGCTATAGGATATAAGGAGATACTGCCATACGTAAAAGGGGAGTGCTCTCTTCTGTCAGCGGCAGAGGAACTGAAAAAGGCCACCCGCAGATATGCCAAGAGACAGCTTACCTGGTTTGGCGCAAACAGGGAAATAAACTGGATATATCCGGACGAAAGTCCATATTATGGCAAAAACAGCGAAAAAACATTTGAAGATATTGTAAACATTGCAGAAAAACTATTTATTAATTTCAAATAATGTAGTATAATATGAAGTAATATGAGTATAAACGTTCTCATGCGTGCGCGGAGGTTGTGGCAAAAAGATGGATGTTAAATATCTTAAGCGCGTTTTGCTGGCTGTAGTCACAGCGGTAGTCAGCATTGCCTTTGCGGTATATCTCATATATCACTTCACTCTTTCGTTCAGAAACAGAATGACCACTGCCGCGGCGGTGAGCATCAGCGAGAGTGATTCCTTTTCAGCCGTTGGCTACATATTCAGAGACGAAAGAGTATTTACCTCAAGCGGCGGTGCGGTTGACAGACTGTATCCCGACGGTACAAAGGTAGCGGTTGGCAGTAAGCTTATCGACGTATATTCTTCTGAGAACGATCTGATCCTGTCAGAGCGTATTGAGGTCATCGACCGCAAGATCGGAATACTGAAGAGCAGCTCCGTCAGCGGCACTCATACCGACGTGGCACAGCTGTCCGGCAATATAGCGGGAGATGTGGAGAGCATTCGCTCGTCTATAACCGACGGCAAGGTGGCAGATGCCGTGTCTCTGCGTGACAGCCTTCTCATTCAGATGAACAAGCTTCAGCTTCTGACCGGTGCCGCTGACAGCTTTGACGGTGCTGTAGACCGTCTTGAGAATGAGCGTGCCTCACTTGTGAGTCAGCTCGGTACTGTATACGATACGGTCAGTGCACCTGTGAGCGGTTACTTTTACTCGTCGGTTGACGGCGGTGAGGAGCTTTTCACCACAGCCGCTCTTGAGAATATGACGGTCTCGTCCTTTGACGAGATAATATCAAGATCATCCTCGGTATATCCCCCTGCCGGTGCGGTGGGCAAGCTTGCTACCGATTACCGCTGGTATCTGGTGGTCAAGACTGATATATACGAGAGTGAAAAATATTCGGTTGGAAAGTATTACGATATCACCTTCGGTGACAGGTCGGATATGACTATGTCGCTTGAGCTTGTTAAGATAACCGACGGTACCGTTACCGAGGATTCGCTTATGATCTTCTGTTCCACCGACCATCCTGCTGGCTTTGACTTTAAGCGCAGTCAGCGGGTAGTCATCGAGAAGGGAAGCTACAGCGGCTACAGAGTGCCGAGAAGCGCTCTGCGTCTTAATGACAAGGGTGAGATCGGCGTATACGTTCTCAGCGGTACTCTTATTAAATTCAGACTGCTGAACGTGATTTACGAAACGGACTCTTATCTCATATCAGCCGCCCCCGATCCTTCTTCAGAGCGGGCAGCGGAATATCTTGAGATGAACGAGAACGTGATTATTGAGGGAAAAGGACTATACGACGGTAAGATCGTCGGATCGTAAAATGACAGGTTATTCATATCTTGACGATAATTTTGCGGCGATGCGTGAGCGTATCCGCCTCTCAGCGGAGACAGCCGGACGGAAGGCGGAGGATATAACCCTCGTCGCCGTTACCAAAACGGTTGATGCTGACGTTATCAACTACGTACATGACAATCTTGGGGTCAATGTGATCGGTGAGAACCGTGTGCAGAGCCTCCTTGAAAAATATGACAAGCTCCACCGTGACGGGCTGAAGATACATTTTATCGGTTCTCTTCAGACCAACAAGGTGAAATATATAATCGACAAAGTCGATCTTATCCAGTCACTTGACAGCCTCCGACTGGCAAAGGAGATTGACCGCCAGGCAAAACGGGTGGGCAGAGTGATGGACGTTCTTATTGAGATCAACTCGGGGCGTGAGGAAAACAAGGGCGGAATCATGCCGGAGGAGGCGGAGAGCTTCCTTGAGGAGGTACTCAAATTCGAGAACATCAGAGTAGTTGGGGTAATGACTATCGGCCCCGTCTGCGAGGATACAAAAGAGCTTAAAAAGTTTTTTGAAGAAACTTACCGCACATTTCTTGACTTTTCGACAAAAAAACTACATAATATAGATAGTCCCATATTATCCATGGGAATGAGCCGTGGATTTGAATACGCAATTGAAACCGGATCGACGATGGTGAGAATAGGAAACGCCCTCTTCGCCCCGGTATCAAATAAATAATCCCTTTGGTAAAGCAACCTAAAAAAACTATACGGAGGTATAAAGCAAGATGGGTTGGGTAGATAAGATAAAGAGAATGACAGGCAACGATGTAATGGACGATTACGACGATAACGAGGGCTACTACGGCGGCGCTTTCGGTGACGATAGCTACGACGGTGCTTCTGACTATACTCAGCAGGACAACACTGCCGATCAGGGCGGTTATGCTCCCGTAGGTATGGGTATGGGCTCTTCTATCAGCAGTCTCGGCGGCGCTGCTATCGAGCTTAAGGTAGTTAAGCCTGAGAAGTTTGACTGCGTTCCTCAGATCGCAGATCACCTTCTTAACAAGCGTACTGTTGTTCTCAACCTTGAGGCTACAAATAAAGAGACCGCTCGCCGTCTTATTGACTTCCTCAGCGGAGTAGCATACTCCATTGACGGTCAGCTTAAGCGTATTGCCAACAACGCATACGTTATTACTCCCAATAACGTTGACGTTTCCGGAGAGCAGCTTCGCGAGAAGAAGGAGAAGAAGGAAGAAGAGCCTGCAGGCGATTTCTATTCCGATCTTTGATCCTTACATAACGGTAGAATATTGACGAAAGATTAGAGCTAAGCCGTGAAAACGGCGTAGCTCGGTCTTTTGTACCGTTTTTTAGGTTTTGTCGAATAATGTATAACGAGGCTGAACGGTAGTGGAGTTCCTTTATTTTCTCAGAGAAACGGTTTACATTATCATTATGGTGATCGACCTGGCGATGCTCGTCAGGGTCTTTCTGTCATGGATTCCCATTGACGAGGATGGCAAGATCACCAATTTCGTGTATTTTCTTACCGAGCCGGTCATCCTGCCGGTGCGTATGATATGCAACCGTTTTGATTTTCTGCGTACCTGTCCCCTTGACGTTTCCTTTTTCATTACCGGAATACTCCTCACCTTCCTTATGATGGTGTTGTGATACTGAGGGCAAAATGGACAGAGAAACAGAGCTTCTGTTTTACAGAATAGACGATACACTCCGTCGGGGCGGTGTCACCGACGGACATTTTCTTAACGCGGGTGAACAGTATCACCTCTCAGAGTATCTTGACAGATGCGGCAGAAAGGGGAAGTATCTCTTTTTCGGCGGCTCGAACGGTACCGAGAGGAATATGGTGTTCTTTATTCCCGATTATCTCTTAGACTTAGCTGAGACGTCGCCCGAGTATCTTTCTGATGCAATGTCACCGGAGTTCTCGGATGCGGTTGCGGCGGTTAAGGTCAGGGGCAGCGGCTACAGAAAGCTGTCTCACAGGGACTATATGGGCTCGATACTTGGGCTGGGTGTCCAGCGCTTTGTCATCGGGGATATCATTCCCGTTGACGGGGAAGAGTCCGCAATAGTCTTCTGCAGTAAAAAAATAGCTGATTTTCTTGTCAGCGAGCTTATCTCGGTAGGTGCCGACCGCGGTGTCGTGACCGAGCACTTTACCTTGCCCGAGGGGTTTGAGATAAAGCGCAGCTTCCGTACCATAACCGATACGGTGGCATCAGAGCGGCTTGACTGTGTTGTGGCGGCACTCGTGAACTGTTCCCGCGACAGCGCAAAGACTCTTATCACTTCAGGCGAGGCAGAGAAGAACTACAGCGAAAATAAAAAAGTCGATTCACTTGTCACTGAGGGGGACATTATAACCGTCAGGGGACACGGTAAATATATAATAAGGAATATTTCCGATAAAACGAGAAAGGACAGGATCCGTCTCGTTGCGGATAAATACGTCTGACGCTCCGTCGGACATTATCATTATTAAATAGTAAAATTTTTTTAGAGGAGCTATACAGAAGATGCCAACAGATTACAAGGATAGTCTTAATTTGCCGAGCACAAAATTTGCAATGCGTGCTAACCTGCCTCAGCGTGAGCCGGGTATATATGACTATTGGAAGCAGATCGATCTGTACGGAGAGACGCTGAAGAAGAATGAGGGTAAGCCTCTTTTCATGCTTCACGACGGCCCTCCCTTTTCCAACGGTAACATCCACATGGGACACGTTCTCAACAAGGTGCTCAAGGACTTTATCAACAAATACAAGGCCATGAGCGGCTTCAAGGTAC
>JAFQUL010000032.1 GCA_017408535.1 Clostridia bacterium | reverse complement strand
TACTCTCTCCCTCCGTCTTTTTGCTTTGCAAAAATCCACCTCCCTCGTCAGAAGGAGGCAAGGTCGTTATATTCCCTAAAAGCTCGACAAATCATTTATATACATATCTAATCGTATAACAAAAACTAAAAATGCGGAAGAAGCCTAAAATTTTTTTACTTCTTCCGCACTCTTTTTTTGTTTAGTTTATTTTTTGCGTGTTTAAGGGCATTGAGCTTTTTATAGCCCCTTTTTTGAATAAGTATGATCCACTTTATGGAAAGAATCTGTCAGGTGGCTTTTGCTTTTATTTGTAGATGATTTGGTCACAATTCAAATTAGCGGAAGCTACATTTCCTTTGCATTCTATTGTTTTGGCTTGTAACTTATAGCACTCGGTTATATTGTTACAGACCACTGTTTGTGCATTCAGCTCGTTTACATCGATATTTCCTTCGCACTTTACGTCTCCGTTAATTGTACTGCTCTTTACGGTTTGATGGCACACCACATCTCCATTAATTGAACTGTCAGATATAACGTGTCCGTAAACCTCCACCTTAAAATACTGCGTTCTGTCATTGCAATCGTGAGGAAAGGCAATCTCTATCGGAGGGAAATCCGGTGAAAATGCGGATGAAACTCTTAATATTTTTGTACCTCTCATCTGTACAACTCTTATGACATCATCGTCTTTCATAAAGGAGTGAATGTCTGAACAATCCATAATATTATCAGAAAACAACATATCAATAGAAACTCCAAACAAATTCGCGATTTCGGGTAACATTGAAATGTCGGGTGTATTGGCATTGGTTTCCCATTTTGAAATCGCTTGATAAGAAACTCCCAACTTTTCCGCAACTTGGTCTTGTGTTAGATTTTTCTGTTGTCTTAACCTTTTTATATTATTACCGATGTTCATTATATCTACCTCCTTTATTGTAATACTATTATAGCATTATTTTGAGAGGTATTTCAATAGAGCGCATCTCTCGTTTCTCAACGGTTGCTCGAGTTCAGCAATGCTTCACATCTTTAATAAGACACACTATTTACTCATTTTCCCCCTCAAGTCGCTGTCTGTTACTCTCAAACAGCTCCTCAAGACTGTTATATTTATTCTTGTACTGTTCATCGAATATTCTTTGGAGTTCAAGGTCGGAGGCAAGGAATCGCTCGGTTGCCTCGCCGTAAACCACCTTGCCGTCAACTATCTCTGCCGGACCGTATTCGTAGATAAGGGTATCGTAATCGGTTATATGCGATAGATCACCGCACTGCCAAAGACCGGCTACACCGAGGATGGTTCTTTTCCAGATGATATTTCCGTCATTATCCCGGCGTAATATCAGCGAGTAATTCTCTTCTCCCGGGATCTGCTCTCCGCCATTCTCGGTTATTATATAGGTGTTGCCTATATCGTAGTATACTCCCGTGAATACGACAGCTCCGCCGTTATCAAAAAGGTAAGCTCCGCAGTTTCCGTAAACGGTTATGTTTACCGGCACGGTGTGCCCGTATGCGGTGATAGAGTCTGCATGCGAGCCGCTTGACATATAAAGGCTCACGTCTGTACAAAGTCCGTTTACCTCAATGGTATACGGGTGTCCTATACTGCCGGAGAGAAATTCAGCTGCCCTGTCAAAATCGCCGATGTCGATTATAGCCTTTTTTATTATTCCGTACTCATCGGTTACTATCTCCGGCCAGTAGCCGCTACGTTCTGAGAGATTTTTCATCGGCGGTGTTACACCGTTTTCTTTAGAGAAACGGTCAAGCTCGCTCAGATATCTCTCTCTTGCAAAGGCGGAATCGCCGAATCTTGCGTTTTTGATGGCGTCACGTGCACAGTAAAGATTATCGAGATAGTCATAATATGCAAGTGGATGTTTAAGAACTCTACGCACCGTGCTAAGATCATCTTCCGGCAGGAAAAGAGCATCAATATATCTGTCATCAAGCGCTTTTTCGCTTTCTTCCAGCTTTCTCTGTTCATTTACACGGAGAAAATCCTCTTTCTTTATTCTGAGGTCAATAATCGCCTTATAGAGCATGGGGCGGTATTTCCTGTCGAAAGCCGTTGCGGAACTGTTATACTTTGCAGTCCAGGCTTCGAGCTCCCCGTCTGATGCTATCCCTTCAAGATATGTGGGATCGTAGGTAAAGTCCATGTATTCTCTGTCAAACATATATTCGGTATCAAAGTCGACCGTAACAGAGGAAATAAAATACGGGTCATAGTTATAGCTGAATTCCTCAAGGAAGGAGGCAAGAACTCTCTTGTGCTCACTGTCAAGAGGATAAACCTCATAGTGAGCCGCCTCGCCCGAGAGAGTGTCTTTCTCAAATGAGAAAATATAATCGAAGAAATCTGCCTCTCCGTCCTTTTCGGCACGGACTGTGATGGCCGCACCGCCGCTGACACTCTCTTGTACACATACTATAGCGGGATTGCCGTAGCCGTCGGGCGGAGATAAGGTGTAGATATATCCGGTCTCAAGCCCGGTATCGGCAACGCAGAAGGTGTTATCACGTCCTCCCACTCTTCCGAACAGATAAAGCTCACCGCCGCAGATACCGGTATCGGTATCACCAAAATAAATATTGCCGTGAGAGCTAAAATTCTTCAGTCTGTCACTTCCGCTGATATCTTCAACTGTTACCTGAGGAAGGTCTTCAAGCCGGGGAGAGGAATAAACCGAAATATCTCTTGCCAGACGGAGCTCGGTCACTTTTCCTGTAGGCTCTGACAGAAGCTGTTCTTCCGTTTTCTCACCGGTAGAAATATCAGCTGTGGCGGTGATGATATAGTCCCCCAAATCCTTTTGATATACTGCTGTGCCGTCTGTCTTACCGACACTGTCCCAGTCAAGGTTGGGGGCAGAATTAAGAGATACACCGTATATATCTCCGCCGAATCCTTCTGTCATAACTATAAGGGAAGGGAGTTTTTCCTCGTATGACGATCTTATCGGTAAAGAATAGGAAAAAATGATGCCGTCGAGCTTCTTTGTCGAGTAACGGTATCCGTTCTCTGACGACTCAAGGTGCATTTCACCCCATTTTCGCTGTATTTCATAGACTGACATATCGAGCAGCTCAAACGGGTCTGCGGAGTCAGCGGTATCATCTTCGGGCGGTACAGTATCATCCGCGTTGCCGACCGTGGTATCTGCAGAGCTGTCATCAGGGGTACTTACTCCGCAGCCACACATCGCCGTAAGTAAAAATGTGAGCAAAGTGAGAGAGATAATGAGCTTTTTCATCTTCACGTCTTCCTTTGATAATGTTTTACATGGGATATATGTCCCTCTGCCATATATGTAAGAAAATCTTCCCAAAGGTTACATACAAAAACAGATTTTTGGAAACTTTTTTCGTTTTCAGGCCGTTTGGAGATTTTTTGCTGAGATATGAAGAATATACGATTTAATCACAAGGAATTAGTAACTAAGCTCTATTGATCGTTTTTGATAGTTTCAATGATATTGACACGGCTGACCTTGTGACAGGAATAGAGAGAAAAGAGAATCCCTGCTGTAATGTCAATTAGTATAAATATGCAAAACACGGCAATGGGAAAATGGAATTTAAGATCGGACGGACCGATAATGCGAAAAAAAACGAAGACTGCACAATCGCCGGCAAATGCCCCCAGAAACCCGAATAAAACGGAATACCAGGTCAAAAACAGACCTTCGATACTCATCATTTTTCTAAGTTCGGAACTCTGCATTCCCATGGATCTGTATGTTGCAAATTCTTTTTTGCGTCGATCAAGATTTTGATGTAACGCTCCGGCAGAACAAAAAAGAAAAACAAATACAAAGAATGCTGCTAAAACTTGAGATGAATAAAACAGATATTTGGCACCGCTGTCAAGATTATCCCACCCACCTCGGCCTAAGTCTGACTCATACCAGAAAGGATACTTAAAAAAGGAATATAGCGAAATATAAAAGACCGTACCGCCGGAAAGCGCCAGAGAAATAGAACGGTATTTCCCTTTATTGTTGTCGTAATTTTGCCCTGCCAAAAGTCCCAGTCTGCCAAAAAGCTTTTCGGCGATGCGCGAAAGAAATGTTTGCTTTAGAGAGATATTTATTTGGCTGTTATTCTTTATTGTTTCGGTGACAGAAAGATGTCTCATACGGAAAGCAGGCCAAAAAGATGCAACCAGCACCGTTAACAGACCTAAAAGCACAGAAAGAAACATAGAAGGGAAGGACAGAACAAAGTGCCCGATGAAAATTCCTTCCTCACGAAAGAGGGTATTTGAGACTGTACCGTAAAAAAACGATGAGAGCAAGACACCGAGCAGTGTTCCGAAAAGGGTACCGATAATACCGTAAATTACTGCTTCAAGTAAGATCAAAGCGAACCTTTGCGGAACGGACATGCCGATTGAGGTAAGAAAGCCGTAGCCTTTGATACGGTCGTTTAAACTAATGGAAAAAACTGTACAGATGGTAAAGCAACTCATAAAGCAAGATACGGCGGTAAATATGCCGCATATCCATCGAGTCATATTTTCTCCGGACTCGTCTCCATTGAAATCAATACCGCAGAGCAAGGAGTCCCGAATGCCGAGGACAGCACTGATGATCGACACGGACAAGATTACGCAAAGTAAGGTAAAAATTGTCCGCCGTGGATTGTTACTTACATTTTTCCACGCAAGCTTACAGATTATCTTCATTTGAGTAGTCCTTTACTATTCGGCCGTCTTCGATCTGAACAACACGATCGGCCATGCGGGCAACATTTTCATCGTGGGTAACAACGATGACCGTCTGATTGTATTTTTTATTGGAATCACGGAAAAGCTGCATTATCTCACTCGTGTTTTTACTGTCCAGATTTCCTGTGGGCTCGTCTGCCAGGAGGATAGCGGGACTTGTGATCAGCGCCCGAGCTATGGCAACTCTTTGCATCTGTCCGCCTGAAAGCTGACCCGGATAATAAAATTCCTTATCTTCGATACCAAGTGTTTTAAGCACATCTCTGAGCGTTTTGTCGTCAACTTTTTTGCCGTCAAGCTCAATCGGAAGGGTTATATTATCACGCACGTTGAGCATTGGCATAAGGTTATAGAACTGATAAATTACCGAGACCTTTCTTCGGCGGTACAGCGTCAACTCTTTATCGGGAAGACCGGTTATTTCCTCCCCGTCAACCGTGATACTTCCGCTGTCGGGAACATCCACCCCACCGATGAGATGGAGCAGAGTGGATTTTCCGGAACCGCTTGTCCCGATGATCGATATGAACTCACCTTTTTCTGCGGAAAAAGAGACCCCATCCAGTGCGGTTACCGAGTGGGGGTCTTTACCATATATCTTCCTTAGATCTGTAACTTTCAGTATTGCCATTTCAGAGACCTCGACAAAAAAGGTTATGAGTTGAAAGAAGGGAACTTTTGTGTTATAATAATCTTAGGATCACTTTTTGCTCTGTATTCTGCCGGAAATGAAATTGATGGCGCGCTCAACGGCATCCTTGGAATTGTTCCAGGGCTCGTCCTTATATCTGTAGTCGAACTTCTTGCAGAACCAGCTTACGTCCTCTCTGAGCTCGTCGAAATACTTGTTTTCAACAGAGCTTGCCTGCTCGAAGAATTCAGAAAAACGCTTCTTTGACAGTCTTGCCTTTGCCGCCTCAAGAAATCTCTTGTAGTGGGGCAGACAGAACCAGGGCTGTCCCGTCAGCTTCTTTTGAAATTCGGGGTCTTTGTCCCAGAGAAGTGCGGCGGTCTCAAGCATCTTCGAGAAATGATACTCTATCCTTGTGCAAACGTAGCAGTCCCCGTCAAGCTTGCCGATAGCCTTGATCTCTCCCTCGCCGGGCTTTGAGAAAAGTCCGCCGCCCGAGAAGTTCTTTCTCTGCTCGTCAAGATGGCTCTCAAGCATTAGTGCAAGGCCGAGACGGTTCTTGTAGCCGAACATCATATCGTAATGGTGGCGGCAAAATCCCTGCTCGTTGGTCTTGATACGCACGTCAGGCTCCATCATGGATGCACCGAGTATAAGGTCTATCTCGTTTGCCTCAAGCTTTTCGGCAAGAGAGCAGAAGGGACAGCCGAGAGAATGATCGTCCCGCGCCGCTTCAAAGGCTTCGTTGACGGGTATAGTATATATTTGTTCCATAGTATTACTCCTGATTTTTTTGTCTTCTTGAGTTTATTATACATTTTGCCGCTAAAATATGCAATAGTTTTATGTAAATAGATCCCGCCTCGGGATGAAAGGAAGAAAAATGACCGTTACAGTAAATAATGAAATAATAAAAGAGGAAACCGTGTCCGGCTGTCCCCGAGTGCTTGTCCGTGTCCCCGATACCTTTTCGGTAAGACAGATATTTGACTGCGGGCAGTGCTTCCGCTTTGATCCTACTCCCGGCGGAGAGGGAGATAACGATATGTCCGGTGTTGCTCTCGGAAAGCTCGTCAGATTCCGCCAGGAGAAGCCGGGGGAGCTGACGATAGAGGGCAGTGACGCACAGGATTATCAGCGGCTCTGGAAAAAATATCTCGGCCTTGATACAGATTATGCTCATCTCAGAGAGGATATAGCGGCGCATTTCCCCGCGGGCTCGGTAATGGATGAGGCAATAGAATACGGACGGGGCATCAGAATACTCAGACAAGAGCCCTTTGAAACTCTCATTTCCTTCATAATATCTCAGAATAACAACATTCCGAGAATAAAAAAGCTTGTATCTGAGCTGTGCCGCAGGGCAGGTGAGGAGATAAGCGAAGGTGTTTACGCATTTCCCACCCCCGAGGCGGTGATCGCTCTCGGTGAGGAAGGGCTGAGAGATATGAAGACCGGGTTTCGTGCAGGTTACATATACGATGCGGCCACAAAAGTTGTGTCGGGGGAAATAGACCTTGACGCAGTAGCCGCCTGCGGCAGTACCGCAGAGGCGGCGGATATCCTAAAGAGAATAAAGGGTGTAGGCCCCAAGGTGGCGGCCTGTGCCCTGCTGTTCGGATTCGGACGGCTTGATGCATTCCCCGTTGACGTGTGGATCAAGAAATCCTTCGCCCGGCACTTCGGCGGCTCTCTTGATATTAACTCCCTCGGAAGCTACGCAGGTCTCGCCCAGCAGTATCTTTTCTATTACGAAAGATATAATAACTGAGACAAAAAATGAATGTTTCTCATAAGGAAGATTTTTAATCGCTAAATAAGAGTTGATTTTTGTTTTTAATTTTTTAACTCAATCCATTGATTTTTTCTTGAGTTTTTGGTATAATGACGGACAATAGCAATGACGAGAAAGAGTAAGCAACTGAAACTTTTCAGAGAATCCCATCATCTTCGGATGTGCTGTGAATGGG
>JAFQUL010000031.1 GCA_017408535.1 Clostridia bacterium | reverse complement strand
TGAAAAGGAAAGGGAAGAGTCCGGGGAGATACTATCCCTCATGTTTGCGGCATAACCTAAAATAAAGCCGCTTATCTTCCCGTTCTCTCCGCCGCTGTAGCGGGAGGAGAGAAAATTGCTTACCATATAAAAGTCGGTACCTTCAGAGCCGTTTACGGCAAGGAGAGGGTGCCCGGGATAGCCGTCTTCTCCTTCCTTTTGGGAGGCGGTAAAGCGCAGATATATCTCACTACAGCACAGCGCCTTGATCTTTCTGTCAAGAACACTCAGATAATCGGTGTTATAGTAGCGGAAGATGTTGCCGGCTTTGTGCATCTCTCCCGTACCGCTGTGAGAGCAGAGCAGAGACAGATCTACGTCTATTACGGTAAAGCCGCCGCTGCTTATTTGATTTGAGCTGCCCACTGTAAAACCGTCGTACATATTGCCGCTCTTACCGGTGGCGGATGAACTCTGACCGTAGGGATTGGATATAAATACGGGAGAGCCTATAAAAACGTGTGATGCAGTACTGTCGTTTGGCAGAATGGCCACAAGATACCGTCTTGCAACAGCCTGTGGATCGTCGGCTGTTACCGCTATCTTAAAGTCGAACTTCATTGATATGGGAGTGGTGGACAGCGGCTTTTTTTCTCCGCTGAGTATAGTATCCACACCCTCACCGGCAGACAGAGAGAACAACCCGAGACGTGAACCGCTGTGCTTTGATACCACGTCTGAGATTATACTTCCGGTAACACGGACAGTCTTGCCGCCGTTTGCCAGCTTTGCGTCAGAATAAGTTCCCGGCTGTGAAGAGAATCGACTGAGTCCCAACTCTACCGGGATGATCCGCTTGATTTTTATCTCGCCTGTCATTTCCTCTGCCCTTACTGTCCAGCGGACAGCAGAGGCAATATCAGGCGCTTCTGCATAATATATTCCGCCGGAAGAGGATACACTTATCCGGATCGCGCTGTCACCGATATATGTACCGCCGTCTGACGTAACGTAGGAAAAGCTTAAATTTCCGCTGTAATCTCCTCCCTCGAGCTCGATGAGAATACCGTCTGCGGAATCTTTTCTGAATGCCGGGACAGTGGTGGACAGGTATTTGTCATCCTCGGGGGCAAAAAGTATATAACCTTCGCTGTACTGTACCTTTCCGTTTGACGTATAGTAATCCGTTGACAGAAATCTGTCATAGATCTCGGGATCCATATATCCCTCTGCCAGAAGATTGTCTATTGCGAAGGACAACGTCTGGTTATCGGGGTCGTGGGGAACAGCGGCGGTTATCCTTATTTCCTTTATTCCGTCTCTGTAGTCAAGAGCGGATATATCTGCCGACAGCCCCTTGACCTTTCCTGCAGTATAGCTTCTTTGATATTTTGCACTTTCATTTTCGCCGATGATCTCCACCGTGACTTCAAAGCTTTTTTCTTCATTCTCAGACTCTTGGATAAAATCAAAAGAGACTGTTTTATAGTATTTCAGGTCAAGCGGCTGAGAAAATACCTTTGATACAGTCAGCGGGACCTCTCCCTCGTCAGGGAAGTAAGGCCTTGTGACTGACAGCCCAGTACCGGCCTCTTCTCCGCTTCCGTAATCGCTCACCGCAATAATAACGCCCTCCGTATCGCTATTCCAGCCGGAAAGCTCGGCATTATCCTCAAAGCCGTCTATCAGAAGTGTGGTATCAGTATCCTCCTCCATCTGTGCCGGGGGAGTGTCATTTTCCGCAAAGGCTGTAAATGACAGAAAGGACACTGCCAGAATAAAGGCGGTCAGAACTGTAAAAAAATGTGTTTTCTTCATTTTCGTCCTCAATATCATAATACCGCAGAACGTCGAAATCCTTAGCGTCGATTTTCCGTACTGCGGTGTCGTTTGTCTATTGTGTGCCGCTCTCAGAGCAGCTGTGGCGGCCGGGTTTACCTTGAATTATAGCACGGATCGACGCCTGCAGTCAATGCATATAATGTGAACAAGAGGCGAAAAGTCTCATTTTTCCCCACAGTAAAGGTAAAACTTTATAAAAAAGCTGAAATAAATTGGTAAAAAAGGATTGATTTTTTTTCTATATTATGATATACTGTCTACGGTTAATGATACAGTATCGGAGAGTGGGTCGCCCCACTCTCTGTTTTATGTAACGGAAAGGACGGAGTCCCGACGATGAAAAAAGAATCGAAAAATATTGCCGGAGCGGTAGCCGCTTTGGTCGGCCCTAAGGTCGAGGAGCTGGGATATTCTCTTTGGGACGTTGAGTACCTTAAGGAGGGCACAGACTGGTTTCTCAGAATAACCATTGACTCTCCAGAGGGCATTGAGCTTGATGACTGCGAGAAGGTCCACCGTGCCATAGAGCCGATAATCGACGGGGCTGACCCTATTGAGGATATGTACTACCTTGAGATATCCTCGCCCGGACTTGAGCGTGAGTTAAAGAGCGATGAGCACCTTGAGTGGGCGGTTGGAGAAATGGTTGAGATCAAGCTGTATGCACCGATAGATAAGTGTAAGGTGTTCATCGGTATCCTCACTGCCTTTGACGGTGAGAAATATACCGTTGATGACGGTGTTACCACCCGTGAGATCCCCGTCAGCGCCGTTGCAAAGATCAGAACAGTTTATGATTTTGAGTAATATACAGTAATATTTTGTGTTTAGGAGGAACATCGAGAAAAATGAATTCCGAATTTTTTACCGCACTTGAACTCCTTGAAAAGGAGAAGGGTATTCCAAAGGAATATATGCTTGAGCGCGTTGAGGCTGCTCTTGTCAGCGCATACAAGCGCGATATGGGCGGAAACAGCAACGTGCGGGTTGCAATAGATGAAAAGAAAAAGACGGTAAGACTTTTCCAGCAGAAGGATATAGTCGAAGAGGTAAATGATGAGATGACCGAGATAACTCTTGAGGATGCAAAGAAGCTTAACTCGAGATATAAGCTTGGCGGTGTAGCTGAAATAGAGCTTAAGCCCAAGAACTTCCGCCGTCTCGGTGCACAGGCCGCAAAGCAGGTCATCATCCAGGGTGTCCGCGAGGCTGAGAGAAATATGATAATCGATGAATATGAGAATAAGCGTGAGGAGATCATCACCGCTACTGTAACCAAGACCGATGAGTCTACCGGAAATGTGGTCGTTGATACCGGAACCAGTGAGGCTGTGCTCCTCCGCACCGAGCAGCTTCCCGCAGACGATCTGAGAGTAGGCGACAGAGTAAAGCTCTTCGTTACCGAGGTACGCCGCGAGAGCCGCGGTCCCATCGTTACTCTCTCCCGTACTCATCCCGGACTTGTAAAGCGTCTTTTCGAGCTTGAGGTACCGGAGATCCAGGACGGTGTTGTTATCATAAAGAGCATCGCACGTGAGGCAGGCTCAAGAAGCAAGCTTGCGGTCTATTCCAGAGACGAGAACGTTGATCCCATCGGTGCCTGCATAGGTAACCGCGGTATGAGAATATCCGGTATTGTTGATGAGCTCTGCGGTGAGAAGATCGATATCGTTGTCTACAGCGAGCAGCCTGAGGAGTTCATCCGCTCCGCACTCTCCCCTGCTACCGTTAACTCTGTAGAGCTTGACGGCGAGCGCTCCTGCAAGGTATACGTTGATGCAGATCAGCTTTCTCTTGCCATCGGCCGTGAGGGTCAGAACGCACGTCTTGCCGCGCGTCTTACCGGCTTCAAGATCGATATAAAGACCAACTGAAAGACTCATTCGGGTATACTTAAATGACCGCACCTCAAAAAAAGAAAAAGATCCCGGAGAGAAAGTGCCTCGGCTGTAATGAAAGCAAGCCCAAGGCAGAGCTCATACGGATAGTCCGTGCACCTGACGGAACGGTATCCCTTGATTTCAGCGGAAAAAATCCCGGCCGCGGTGCATATATATGTAAAAGCGTAAAATGCTATGAAAAGGCAGTAAAGGCAAAGCGTATCGGAAGAAGCCTTGAGTGTGAGATACCCGACGAGGTGATCGCCGCTCTCGGCGAGGAGCTTGCCCGAAAGGAAAAGACGGAATGAAAAGTGACAGATTCCTCGGAATGCTGGGTCTGTGTGCAAGAGCGAGAAAGCTTACAGCAGGGTCCGCCCTTTCCTCTGATGCAATAGCCCGGGGCGCGTATTTGGCCATTGTGTCCTCCGATGCCTCGGATAATACCAGAAAAAGAATAAACGACAAGTGCAGCTTCTACGGCTGCAGATGCCTTGAGGCGGGCTTTACCTCTGCCGAAATAGGTCACGCAATAGGCAAGAGCGGAACAGTTGCGGCGGTTGCCGTAAACGATCCGAACTTCGCTGATGCACTGGTCAGGCTTTGCGTCGTTGAAGAATGACCACCAAAACTATGACGAACAATAATTAATACAGTTCCATTCTCTGCAAGAAAGGAGTCTCCGTCTGTGACGGGACGTGAGACAAGGTAAAAGAAAAATATGGCATCTACCCCTACCAGTTACCGCATTAACCAGCTTGCCAAAGATCTGGGTGTCAAGAGCAAGGACATCCTTGAGGTCTTTGAGGGCAAGGGCGGTGAAAAGACCCACATGGCAGTGCTCGAGCCTGACGAGTTCGAGTTCCTCATAATGAAGCTGACCGAAAAGAAGCAGGTAAACAGTATCGACGACTATCTTTCCGGTAAGATCGTTATTGAGACAGCAGACGAAAAGGCAGAAAGACTTGCAGCTGAAAAGGCGGCAGCCGAGAAGGCAGCGGCAGAAAAGGCTGCGGCTGAAAAGGCAGCAGCTGAAAAAGCGGCCGCAGAGAAAGCGGCAGCCGAAAAGGCAGCGGCAGAGAAGGCTGCTATAGAGAAGGCAGCAGCGGAGAGAAGAGCCGCTGATGCGAGAAGAGAGGCAGAGAGAGCAGCTGAGAGAGCCGCTCAGAAGAATGAAGCAAAGCCTCAGGACAGACCCCAGAACCAGCCCCCCCGTCAGGACAGACCTCAGCAGAACGGTTCCCGTCCTGCACCCCAGGGCCAGAGAGAGGGCTTCAGAGGTGACAGACCTCAGGGCGGCGCGCCCCGTCAGGAGGGAGCACCCTCACAGTTCCGTCCCGCAGGCAATCAGCCTCCCCGCCAGGACAGACCCCAGCAGAACGGTCCCCGTCCCGCACCTCAGGGTCAGAGAGACGGCGGCTTCCATTCAGACAGACCTCAGGGCGGTGCACCCCGTCAGGACAGACCTCAGCAGAACGGTCCTAAGCCTCAGAAGGCAGAGAACCGTCCTCAGGGTACAGTTGCTCCCAAGCCTAAGATAGTTGTTGAGCGCGGTGCCGCTACAAGAACCGGCGGTAAGAGAGTAATAGATACCCGTTCAGGCGACGTAGATCTTTCCAAGTACGATGAACGCTTTGAGACTCTTGCGGGCGACGTTAAGGACAACGACCGCCGTCCCGACAAGCAGAAGATCAAAAAGAAGAATAATAACGACGGCTACCGTAAGAACAACGCCCAGGATAAGGAGAAGCTTGCTATTGAGCGTATGAAGAAGCTTGAGCTTGAAAAGGCAAGAAAGGCACAGCTTCACATTACCGTACCGGATGAGATATCTGTAGGCGAGCTTGCCTCAAGACTCAAGGTCACTGTCGGCGATCTTATCAAGAAGCTGATGGTTATGGGCGTTATGGCTACCGTTAACCAGATAATAGATTACGATACCGCTTTCCTTATAGCTGACGAGATGAACGTAAAGGTTACCCGTGAGGTAGTCGTTACCATCGAGGAGAAGCTGTTTGAGGATGAAAAGGATGACGAGGGCGAGCTTCTTGAGCGTTCACCAGTCGTTGTTGTAATGGGTCACGTTGACCACGGTAAGACATCTCTCCTTGACGCTATCCGTCACACCAACGTCACCACAGGAGAGGCCGGCGGTATTACTCAGCACATCGGTGCATACAGAGTCAATATCAATAACAAGGATATAACCTTCCTTGACACTCCCGGTCACGAGGCGTTTACCGCAATGCGTGCAAGAGGTGCAATGGCTACCGATATCGCTATTCTTGTAGTAGCGGCAGATGACGGTATCATGCCCCAGACCGTAGAGGCTATAAACCACGCAAAGGCGGCGGGTGTAGATATAATCGTTGCCATCAACAAGATGGATAAGCCCACCGCAAATCCCGATAATGTTAAGCAGGGTCTTACTCAGTACAGTCTCGTTCCCGAGGAATGGGGAGGAGATGTTATCTGCGTACCCGTATCTGCCGTCACACGTATGGGTATCGATGAACTGCTTGAAAACGTTCTTCTTGTTGCAGAAATGAAGGAACTTAAGGCTAACCCCAACCGTCACGCAAAGGGTATAGTCATAGAAGCTAAGCTTGATAAGGGACGCGGCCCCGTTGCCACTGTCCTTGTACAGAACGGTACTCTCCGTTCAGGCGATATCGTTATAGCCGGCACCTCTGTCGGCCGTGTCCGTGCAATGCTGGACGATAAGGGCAGAAAGCTCGCAGAGGCAGGTCCCTCTGTTCCCGTTGAGATCATAGGTCTGTCCGAGGTTCCCTCCGCAGGTGATGAGTTTAACGCCGTTGAAGACGAGCGTATGGCACGTGAGCTTGCAGAGCAGCGCCGCGATAAGGCTAAGGAAGAGGAGTTCAAGGCAAATGCAAAGGTCAACCTGGACGATCTCTTTGCTCAGATCTCCGAGGGTGTCAAGAACCTTAATATCATAGTTAAGGCTGACGTTGGCGGATCTGCCGAGGCAGTCAAGGCTTCTCTTGTTAAGCTTTCCAATGAGGAAGTTAAGGTCAATGTTATCCACTCTGCCGCAGGCGGTATCACCGAGGGTGACGTTATGCTCGCAGATGCTTCCAACGCTATTATAGTCGGATTCAACGTCCGTCCCGATAAGAACGCACTCGACAGTGCGGCTCTCCACAGCGTAGATATCAGAACCTACAGAATCATCTACGAGTGCATTGAGGAGATCTCCGCCGCTATGAAGGGACTTCTTGCTCCCCAGTATAAGGAGGTCGTTCTCGGACGTGCAGAGGTCAGACAGACCATTCACGTTCCTAACGTGGGAACTATCGCCGGTTGTTACATCACCGACGGTAAGGTTGCCCGTAATGCACAGATCAGAGTTACCCGTGACAGTGTCGTTATCTTTGAAGACAAGATCTCATCTCTCAAGCGCTTCAAGGACGATGCAAAGGAGGTTCTCCAGGGCTTTGAGTGCGGTGTAGGTCTTGAAAGATTCAATGACATAAAAGAGGGCGATATCCTCGAGGCATTTATAATGGAAGAGGTAGAAAGATAATTATCCGAGAGGGAGGGTATTGCGTTTATCTGCGCAGTACCCTCCCTGTGCTTATTCATAGCCGTTCCGTGTCAGGGACGGGTTTTGTGCCACACAGCGTGGCAGAATGGAGAAAAATAATGGATTTTTTAGATAGAAACGGCTTCGTTTTTCTTGACGGAGCAACCGGAACTATGCTTCGCCAACTGGTTCCCGACTTTAAGGGACTTCCCGATCTGCTGTCCATCACCGCTCCCGAGGCGGTGTATACCTCGCATAGAAAATATATTGAGGCCGGCAGTGATATAATTTATACCAATACCTTCGGTGCCACCGACGAGAAGCTCTGTGACAGCGGTTATACACTGGAAGAGGTAATAACTGCCTCTGTGTCTGTTGCCAAGCGGGCGGCAGAGGGCAGGGCGGCCGTTGCTCTTGACATCGGCCCTACCGGAAAGCTTATGGCACCTGCGGGTGAGATGACCTTTGACGAGGCATACGAGAGTTACCGCCGCAGAGCCGTTATCGGCGAGAAGGCAGGTGCGGATCTTATCGTGCTTGAGACGATGAGTGATCTCAGTGAGGTAAGATGTGCATATCTTGCGGCAAGGGAGAATACCTCTCTCCCGATATTTATAACCATGACCTTTGAGGCCAACGGAAGAAGCTTCACCGGCTGTTCCCCCAGCGGCTTTGCCTCGCTTATGACGGCGATGGGTGCTGATGCCATAGGTATCAATTGCTCTCTCGGCCCGGATCTTATTTATCCTCTTATTGCCGAGATGGCAGAGGTTACCGATCTTCCCCTTATAGTAAAGGCAAACGCAGGCCTCCCCTCCGCTGAGGACGGAAGCTACAGCGTTACCGCTGAGGATTTTGCCGAAAAAATGGGAGCTCTTGCAGATATCGGAGTAAAATATCTCGGCGGATGCTGCGGTACGACTCCCGACTATATAAAGAACGTTAAAGAAGTTTACGAAAAAAAGACTCTGAAAGATAGAAAAACCGTAAAAAAATGCATACTCGGCGGTGGTACCAGGCAGATAAATGCCGAGGAGATAACTGTGGTCGGAGAAAGGCTTAACCCAACCGGAAAGAAAAAGCTTGCGGCGGCTCTCGCGGAAGGAGATATGGCATACGTATCCGCTATTGCCCGTGAGCAGGCGGCGGCAGGTGCAGGAATACTTGACGTTAACGTTGGCGTACCCGGTGCAGATGAGCCCGCTCTGATGAAGCGGGTGGTAGAGACTCTTCTGTCAGTTACAGATCTTCCTCTTCAGATTGATTCAAAATCCCCGGCAGCTATTGAGGCGGGACTCAGAGCTTACCCCGGCAGGGCGATCATCAATTCAGTTGACGGCGAGGACAAGACTCTTGACTCTATTCTCCCCCTTGCAAAGAAATACGGTGCGGCTGTAGTAGGACTTACTCTTGACGAAAATGGTATTCCCGCTGATCCTGATGACAGAGTGAAGATCGCTGAAAAGATAAAAATGAGAGCAGAGCAGTACGGTATCCCCGCCTGCGACCTGTTTATTGACTGTCTGACTCTTGCGGTTTCCGCTGAGCCTGAGGGTGCAAGACGCACTCTTGATGCACTTTCTGCGGTAAGAGAGAGATTGGGACTCAAGACTACTCTCGGCGTGTCAAATATATCCTTCGGACTTCCCGAAAGAGAGATTATTTCATCGAATTTTCTTACTCTTGCACTGTCAAAGGGACTTACCCTTCCCATAATCAATCCTTGCGCACGCCGTATGATGGATGCGGTTTATTCCTACAAGGCACTTTCCGGTATTGACGCATCCTGTATTGACTACGTAAGCTATATGTCTGGTAAGCCGGCAGAGACAGCTTCCGGTGCTTCTCAGAAGAAAGCCCCCGAGCTATTTGAGAGTATTCTCGCAGGTGACGGTGTTTCTTCCGCCGAGGCAGTAAAGGTACTTATGGGCGAGAAGAGTTCCGATGAGATAATAAACGGTATAATAATTCTCGCTCTTGACAAGGTGGGTGAGAATTTTGAATCGGGTAAATTCTTCCTTCCGCAGCTTATGAGAAGTGCTGAAGCCGCAAATTCCGCCGTTGATGTTATCCGCTCCTCTATGGGCGACGTGGCAGATACCGTAAGAGGAAAGATCGTTATTGCCACGGTAAAGGGTGATATTCACGATATCGGCAAGAATATAGTTAAGATGGTGCTGTCAAACTACGGATACGAGATAATCGATCTTGGCAAGGATGTCCCCTCTGAGACCGTAGTAGAGGCTGTAGTGGAAAATGACGTTTCTCTTGTGGGGCTCAGTGCTCTTATGACGACAACTCTTCCTTCAATGGAGGAGACTATCAGAGCCATAAGACAGTCGGGACACGAGTGTAAGATAATGGTCGGCGGTGCGGTGCTTACCGAGGAGTATTCAAAGAAGATAGGCGCTGACTATTACGCAAAGGATGCCAAAGCTTCTGCCGACATCGCAAAGAAGGTTCTCGGCAGCTGACAGGAGGAGCAAAAATGATATCAAAGCTTGATAATTACGAAACTGTTGTCCTGTCTCGTGACAAGTGCGTGATAGAAATAATTGATCAGACTCTTCTGCCCCGGGAAACGAAGGTGATAACCCTTAAGACAAGAGAGGAGATATACGAAGCTATAAAGAAGCTCCGTGTAAGAGGTGCCCCCGCTATCGGCGTGTGCGCCGCCCTCGGTGTATACGTTTGTGCTCTTCACAGTACAGCGGAGGATTTCTATGCAGATGTTGCCTCTGCTGCCGGGTATATCAGATCATCCCGCCCCACTGCCGTTAACCTTATGTGGGCGGTGGACAGAATGATGGCTGTAGCCGAGAAGAACAAAGCACTCGGGAGAAGTGACTTTATCGCTGTCCTTCTTGAGGAGGCTGAGAGGATATATACCGAGGATATCGAGTGCTGCAGAAAGATCGGTGAAAACGGCTTATCTCTCTTAAGCGAGGGTGACGGTATTCTCACTCACTGTAATGCAGGCAGGCTTGCCACCGTTAAATACGGTACAGCCACCGCACCTATGTATCTCGGACATGAGAGAGGGTATGATTTTAAGGTCTACTGCGATGAAACAAGACCGCTCCTCCAGGGTGCACGTCTTACTGCAACCGAGCTTATGGCGGCGGGGCTTGACGTGACACTTCTCTGTGACAATATGTCAGGTGCACTGATGCGTACCGGAAGGATAAACGCGGTTATCGTGGGATGCGACAGAGTTGCGGCAAACGGAGATACTGCCAATAAGATAGGTACGTCTATGGTCGCAGCTCTTGCGGCAAGATACGGCATACCGTTTTACGTTGCCGCTCCTACCTCAACGATAGATATGTCCACACCCGGCGGAGATGATATAAAGATCGAGGAAAGAGAGCCTCTGGAGGTCACCGAAATGTGGTACGAGAGTCCCATGGCTCCCGAGGGAGTGAAGGTGTTTAATCCCGCCTTTGATGTAACCGACAGCGAACTGATAACTGCATTCATCACAGAAAAGGGTGTTGTATATCCGCCCTTTGCGGACAATTTCAGGGAGCTTTTCGATAAGGAGTAATACTATGTGGGAAGATGATATATATTCCCGTACCGAGCTTATTCTCGGCAGTGAGGGAATTGAAAAGCTTCGTAGGGCAAGGGTGATCGTGTTCGGTGTGGGCGGTGTCGGCGGATACGTCTGCGAGGTGCTTGCCAGAAGCGGCGTAGGTACTATAGGTCTGGTGGACGCCGACAAAGTCAGCCCCAGCAACATCAACAGACAGATAATCGCCCTTCATTCTACCGTGGGTCGCCTTAAGACTTCTGTTATGGCAGAGCGCATATCGGATATTTCTCCGGATACCGTTGTCAGAGAATACCCGGTGTTCTATCTTCCCGACAACAGGGGGGGAATAGATCTGTCTCAGTATGATGTTATCGTAGATGCGATAGACACCGTCTCCGCAAAGCTTTTTCTGGCTGAGGAAGCACAGCGGCTCGGAATAACTATCATTTCCTCTATGGGCACAGGCAACAAGCTTGATCCCACAAGATTTAAGATATGCGATATATCAAAGACCTCTGTTTGTCCTCTTGCCCGTGTAATGCGTATTGAAGCAAGAAAAAGGGGAATAAAAAAGCTCACCGTCCTGTTTTCTGACGAAGAGCCTATAAAAACCGGGGTAAAGGATGAGACGAGCGGCAAGGAAGTGCCTGCCTCCGTTGCGTTTGTTCCCTCTGTGGCAGGTCTTATGATCGGCGGCTGGGTAGTAAGGGAGCTTTCCGGAAAATAGCTTTGTGAAGGATGTCTGACCCAAAATCCGATAGAAATTCACCTTGACGTCTTTTGCCCTTAACATAACTCTGTTATACTGTAGTCAGCATCCAGCGGAGGTAATATAAATGATAAGTATGACCGAACGGCATAAAAAGCTGCCTATTTCAAATCTTGATGAGCACCCATATCTTGCATCACAGCGTCCTTTTATCGAGCTGATGATGAAATACAATTGTGCTCTCAGAGAGGTCAGCACTAAGTTTGAGGTGCTTGACGATGAGTTTTCAGTCAGATATAACCGCAATCCCGTTGAGTCTATAAAGACAAGGATAAAATCACCTCACAGCATAGTTGATAAGCTGAAGAGAAAAGGATATGAGTTCACTATAGATAATATCCGTGATCATATAAGTGATGTGGCGGGAGCAAGAATTATCTGCTCTTTCCCGGAGGATATCTATATGCTGGCAGATATGTTTATGCGGCAGGATGATGTTACCGTGGTGGAGATCAAGGATTATATAAAAAATCCCAAGCCCAGCGGTTACAGAAGCTACCACCTGATAATAGATATTCCGGTCTTTCTCACCGAATCTACCGAGAATATGCGGGTAGAGGTCCAGTTCCGCACCATAGCAATGGACTTCTGGGCAAGTCTTGAGCATAAGCTGAAATATAAAAAGGATATAGACTCTCCGGACGCTGAGGAGATCGCGCTTCAGCTTAAGGAATGCTCCGAACGCATCGCCAAGATCGACCTTGAGATGCAGGAGATCAGAAAAAGAATAGATATGGAATAGTAAAAAAGCTCTGAGTCCCTAGGGACTCAGAGCTTTTTATGGTTTTAATATGTTCCTTCAGTATTGGTGACAGTATCTTTTACCGATTTTTTTCTTGACAGAGCTCTGTGGCGGTTAAGCTCCTCAAGATAGAGGTCCTCGTCTACCGGAAGTTCAACTCTGATGCCGCCCTTCCAGCCGGAGTACTCAATGGCGTTCATAAGCTCAACACCGTTGATACCCTCCTTACCGTCAACAAACAGCTCCTCTTTGCCAAGGATAGCGGCGGTAAAGTTGTTTATTATCCACTTGTGCTGACCGCCCTTGGAGTCAGGCTCTACCTGAACTACGGGGCAGTCAGGCTTTTCAAAGCCCTTGTCGGTGGTGCGGGAATATACCTGGCTGTCTACTGCGTTTTCATAGAAGAACAGCTGTTCATTCTCGCATACCAGCTTACCCTTTGTACCGGATACTTCAAGTCTGTTGGTACCGGGAGTCTCGCCGGTAGTGGTAATGAACATACCGGTAGCACCACCCTCATATTCAAAGTAAGCGGTTACGTCATCCTCTACTTCTATATCGTGCCACTTGCCGTACTGGCAGAAGCCGTTTACGTACTTGGGCTGCTGGCCTACTACCCAGGATACAAGGTCAAGCTGGTGAGGACACTGATTTATCAGTACACCGCCGCCCTCGCCGTCCCAGGTTGCTCTCCAGCTTCCTGCATCGTAGTATGCCTGGGTACGGAACCAGTCAGTGATTATCCAGGTAACTCTCTGAAGATCGCCAATAGCACCGTTTGCGATCATCTCACGCATTTTGCGGTAATTGCCGTTGGTTCTCTGGTTAAACATTACAGCAAATTTTGCATCCGTCTTTTCTGCTTCGCGGTTCATTTCCTTTACCTGCTTTGCATATACTCCCGCAGGCTTTTCGGAAATAACGTGAATACCCCTCTTAAAGCACTCGATAGCAATAGTGGGATGGTCATAGTGAGGGGTCTCGATAAGGATAGCATCACAAAGACCGGAATCCAGCATATCTATGTAATTATCAAAATACTCAGGACTGATATTCTTTATCTTGTCCTGCATATTTTTAATCTTGTCGGGATTGGTGTCGCAAATGGCGGTGAGGCATCCGTCGATGATCTTATCCTGATCAAAGAAATTAAGCACATAGGTTGATCCCTGATTGCCCACACCTATAATGCCGTATCTGACTTTATCCATTGTTATTCTCCTTTTATTTTTTGTAATATATTCCGTCTTTTTCCATGTATCCGGCCAGGGTGAGCTGTTTTTTCATCGCATTTATAGCAACGTCAAAGGCTTCTCTCGGGTCGGTATAATATTTTTGTCCCTTTTCTCTGAGCTTTTCAATCTCCTCTGTATCATCGGGAGCGACCACCTTAAGATGGGGCTCAGCGGTAAATACCACAGTCTTTTCGGCAGGCACCAATTCAAGAAGCCGCGATATCATTCCGTCACCGTATCCGGCGGGAACGTGCTCGCCGGTATCCCGTATAACGTCCTTGATATGAAAATAATCGGTGGTATCATAGAGCTGTTCTATGGTCTCCTCCGCAGAAAGATACTCTCTGAGGAAATTAGCGGGATCGTATACGTATTTAAGTCCTTCTACATTTTCCATTATTTTCAGAACTCTGGAGGGAACGTCTCCGAAAATTCCGCACTCATTTTCGTGGTATAGCTGAACTCCCTCCTCGCGGGCAATTTCCACCATACGTCTGAGAGCTCTAAAAACCTCGTCTTCTCTCTCATAGGCTTTTTTGAAGCTGAACATACGGATCTTGTCGGTGCCAAAAATCTTAGCCAGACGGCACACGTGTCTTGTCAGCTCAAAATGCTCCTCAAGATCCTCATCAATTGAAATTTTACCAAGAGGAGATCCGATAGACCAGACTGAGATACCGGCATCGGCAAAGGCTTGTGCGTATTTTTTTGCCTCTTCCTCTGTGAACTCAGAGACGTTTTTATCGTCAATGCCTCTGATCTCGATCAGACCTATTCCGTTTTCTTTTAAAGCGGTTATCTGACCGCTGAGTTCTGTAGCCGCCTCATCGGCGAAAGCGCAAAGTTGTATCATTTTTACTCCTATGTTTATTTTATTGCAGTTTATCAATATTTATATGCTCTATATCGGCTATGCTTCTGAAGATCTCCTGGATCTTTTCCTTCATGCGGAAGATACAGTCGCTCTCGTATGCCTCGCCTCTGACGATATCCTCTGCCAGCGCACGGCAGCTGGGTGCACCGCAGGAGCCGCAGTCAAGACCGGGCAGGGATTTTGCGATCCTGTTCATCTTTACACGCATCTCGATAGCGGTCTTTTTGTCGTCTGAGAATCGCATTGCACGGTTCTCCTCGATCTGCTGTGACCATTCGATGTGGTTCTCGCCTTCGCCGTCCGTTTCTACCGTATTCTGGGAGAAGGGCAGGAACTTTCTCAGCTGCTGAAGTCTTGCCTTGGCTATGTAGGGATTTTCCATAGTAAGAGCACCGCCGACGCAACCGCCGGAGCAGGCGTTGAGCTCAATGAAATCGAGTCCTGAGAAATTCTCATTTTCTATTTCGTCAAGCACTCTGATAACGTTTTCAATTCCGTCCGCCGCAAGGTATTTCTCGTCAAGAAGTGCCGCTGCCTCGCCGCCTGTGGTTGCCCAGCTGATGCCGATAACACCGGAGCGGGAAAGGGGCAGAGACTTCTTTATGTGTGGCATAGCGGATATGAGCCTCAGATATATGTCCGTTATGGGGAGCGCACCGGTGATAGCAGTATGATCCACTCCGATAGGCTCACGAATATAGCTTACCTTTGCGGGACACGGGGTTATGAAGAATACTCCGATATCCTCATCGCTGAGATCGGGATGCTTCTTCTTTGCATCGGCACGGGCGATCCTTGCCGCCAACTCAACCGGCGCAAGTATTGGGAGCAGATAGTCGGAGAGATAAGGGAAACGCACCGCTATAAGTCGTACTACCGCAGGGCAGGCGGTGCTGATTATCGGATGCTCACCCGGGCGGCGGCCCTCCTTATGACGTTCTGCAAAGAAACGTCTTGTGACCTCACTGATTATTTCTGCTGCACGGGAAACCTCAAATACAGCGTCAAAGCCTATCTCGATAAGACCTGTGAGCACCAGATCTATATCGTCAAGGTTATCGAACTGCCCGAACAGCGCAGGGGCGGGAAGTGCGATCTTATATTTGAAGTCGTAAATAGACTCAAAGGTATCATAAAGTGCCCTCTTTGCCTTATGAGGGCAGATCCTTATGCATTCACCGCAGTCTATACAGCGTTCGCTTATGATGGTGGCCTTACCGTCACGGACTCTTATAGCCTCGGTGGGGCATCTTTTTATACAGTTGGTACAGCCGAGGCACTTGTCCTGCTCCAGCTTTACCGAATGAAGAAACTTAGGCATAACTTACCTCCGGGATAATGATGTGGTGATCAATCCTTGTCGGTATATATTACCATTCGCACCGTGGTGCCTTCTCCTATTACAGAGTCGATATTAAACTCATCGGAATATCTTTTCATATTGGGAAGACCCATACCTGCTCCGAATCCCAGGGCACGGATATTGTCGGGAGCGGTGGAATAGCCCTCCTGCATAGCCAGATCAATGTCGGCAATGCCGGGTCCTTTGTCAGACAGGATGATCTCTATTTTGTCGGGATAGACGTTTACGGTAGCATCGCCGCCCTCGGCGTGGATCACCATATTGATCTCTCCCTCGTACATGGCTATCGCCACACGGCGGATAACGGTAGCATCAAAGCCAAGCTCACGGAGAGCTCTCTTTACGTCAACCGACGCCTCACCTGCGGAGGTGAAGTTATCGCCGTTTACGAGATATTTCAGTTCAATGCACTCACCGTTTTTCTCGGGAGCATCGGGCATATTGTTCAAAGTGTGTCTCCTCCGCGCAGACCCGCGGCGTACAGCCTTCCGCAGGCCACGTACATTCTTTCCTTGGTGGAAAGAAGGGCAATGCCGCTGGACGCAGCCAGGGCGCGTATCTCTTCGGTAGGTACCTTACCGCGGACGAAAACTATGCAATGCATATCCATCATTTCGGCGGTACGTACCACCTGGGTATTAAGCAGACCTGTAAGCAGGACAGCTTGGTCCTTAACGTATGCCAGCACGTCACTCATCATATCACTTCCGCAGGCGGAATGTACCTCACTGTCAATCAGCTCCTCGCCTGCATATACCTCTGCATCAAGCAGATCGATTATCTCTTTGATCTTCACCTTCGGAAAACTCCTTTTAATATAGAGATTTTGTACTTATTTTCATTGTATCACAGTTATCCTCATTAATCAAGAAGAATTTTGGTTGATCTTCACGATGAAGTCCCTTTAACTGCCGCCACTGTCTTGACTCAAAAAATATAATGTGATATACTGAATCCGAAGAAAAATGCAGGAGAGCCTGCCGCTTTCCGAGGAGGTTTCGTATTAATGGAGAGATATACTGATTTTGCTGTGGAAAAAACGCTTGAGCTTCTTTCGATAGACAGTCCCACAGGTTATACGGAGGGGGCGGCAAGTTGGGTAAAGGAAGAGTTTACCTCTCTTGGTTATCTGGCTGAGTTTACCGGCAAGGGCGGCGTTATGGTTTTTCTCGGTGGAGACGGCGAGGAGCTTGATAACGGTCTGCTTCTTGAGGCTCATACCGATACCCTCGGCGGAATGGTTTCCGAGATAAAGGCGAATGGCCGTCTGAAAATTGCTCCTCTCGGCGGAATGAGGGCGGAAAACGGAGAGGCCGAGAATGTAAAAATATATACCCGTGACGGGAACGTATACGACGGTACTCTTCAGCTGTGCAACGCATCAGTTCACGTAAACGGAAGCTATGGGGACACCAAGAGAAGCTTTGACACTACCGAGGTAGTGATAGATGAGGACGTTTCAGACAAGGATGGAGTTAAAGAGTTGGGTATTGAGGTTGGCGATATCGTCGCCTTTGACCCAAGAGCGAGAGTGACCTCATCCGGATACATAAAGAGCAGATTTCTTGACGATAAGCTGTCTGTGGGAATACTTCTCGGCTTTGCCAAGTATCTTGCAGATGAAAGAAAGACACCTACCAGACCGCTTTACGCGCATATTACCGTTTACGAGGAGGTTGGACACGGCGGCTCAGGTCCCGTGCCCGCAGGAGTTACCGAGGCTATCAGCGTTGATATGGGCTGTGTTGGCGAGGGCGTTTCCTGTACTGAGAGACAGGTGTCTATCTGTGCCAAGGATTCCGGCGGTCCATACAGCTACAAGGTGGTGGGTGGTCTTATCGAGGCTGCCAAGCGCGAGGGAGCGGACTATGCGGTAGACGTATATCCCTTTTACGGTTCAGACGTTGAGTCTACCCTCAGAGCAGGATACGATATCAGCCACGGACTTATCGGTGCAGGAGTTTATGCCAGCCACGGATATGAGAGAAGCCATAAAGACGGCGTGACCAACACGCTTAAGGTGCTCAGGGGTTACGTTGGGGTAATATAGTAAATGCCAGGAAGATAGCGAATATGAAGCTGAGCGAGATAAATATAAGAGATCCGTATATTCTTACCCACGACGGTGTTTACTACATGTACGGTACACGTGTAAAGATAACCAATGAGTACCCCCACGGTTGGGGAGAGCAGAGAGGCTTTGACGTGTATACCAGCCGTGATATGGAAAACTGGTCTGATCCCAAATGTGTTTTTGAGGTAAACGATAATTTCTGGGGGACTACCGATTTTTGGGCGCCCGAGGTGCATTTTTACCACGGAAGGTATTATATGTTTGCCTCATTCAGAGCCGAGGACAAGCACAGAGGAACGCATATTCTTGTCTCTGATACTCCGGACGGAATGTTTGTCCCGGTATCGGACAAGCCGGCAACTCCCGAGGATTGGGAATGTCTTGACGGTACCTTTTATATTGACCGCAGGGGCAAACCCCATATAGTATTCTGCCATGAGTGGGTGCAGATAGATATCGGTACGGTATGTGAGGCGGAGCTGTCTCCTGATTTGTCCCGTAGGGTCAGCGAGCCGAGACTGCTTTGGACGGCAAAGGCACACCCGGATATAGTGAGTATTTCAGATGACCGCGAATCTTTCGTTACCGACGGCCCTTTTCTCTACAGGTGTGAGAACGGTGACCTTCTGTCAATATGGTCAAGCTTTTCGGTAAACGGATATATCGAGCTGGTGTCAAAGAGTGACAACGGCGATATTGACGGAAACTGGACGGTTCTGCCCGAGTTCCTTTTCGGAGAGGATGGAGGCCACGGTATGCTATTTAAGGACATTGGCGGAAAATTGTTTTTTGCTATGCATTCCCCTAACATTATCACTCTCGAAAGACCGGTTATATATCCTATTTGTGAAAGGGACGGTAAGCTTACATTAGAGTAAGTTTATTTAATCTGTAATTTTAGAATAGTAAGGAGAAAGACTATGGGGCACCCTGTCAATCCCATATTGCCACTTGACATATTTATTCCCGACGTTGAGGCCCATGTGTGGGAGGACGGCCGTATATATCTTTACGGTTCAATGGATGTTAAGGGCAGAATGGATTACTGCAGTGATGAATATCATGTCTATTCCTCTGACGACATGGTGAACTGGACCGATCACGGAGTTTCCTTTAAGCTTAGCGATGCAGTGTGGGCAAAGGGAAATACCGCCCTTTACGCTCCCGACTGCGCATACAGAAACGGTAAATATTATCTGTATTACTGCGTTCCCGACGGCCGTTGCGGTGTTGCGGTGTCAGACACCCCTACGGGTCCATTTACAGACGTAGGATATATGGAGCATCTTACAATGATAGACCCCGCAGTGTTCATTGACGACGACGGACAGGCCTATATATACTGGGGACAGTTTGACGGTGTTAGGGTCGCAAAGCTCAGGGAAAATATGACAGAGATTGACCCCGATACGATTACACAACCCTTGAACGTGGCAGAACACGGATTTCATGAGGGTGCGTCTGTCAAAAAGATAGGCGGAAAATACTATTTTGTATATACCGATACTCACAGACACAACGGCAGAGCCACTTCTATCGGCTACGCAGTATCGGACAACCCTATGAGCGGCTTTGAGTACAAGGGCGTTATCGTTGATAACTTTTCCTGCGATCCCGAAACATGGAACAATCACGGTTCGATCCAGTGTTATAAGGGGCAGTGGTATGTTTTTTACCACAGATCTACCCACGGCTCCATCTATTCCCGTCACGTGTGTATAGAGCCTATTGAGTTTCTGACGGACGGGAGCATCAAGGAGGTTAAAATGACCACCTCCTGCGGCGGTGTGGTTCCCGCTCATGAGCCGATGGCTGCCTGCCGCGCCGCAGAAATGAGCGGAAAGATAAGGATAGCGGGTGACAGATGCTCAGAGTACGGTTTTTCCCTCGTGGGTATTGAGTCTGGGGATACAGCCACCTACCGCTATGTTGAGTTTAACGGTGAAAGGGTCTTCTCAGCGGTACTCAAAACCTGCGGCGGCATGCGGACAGAACTGTATATCGACGGATGGTATGAAGGATGCATTTCTGCCGGACCAACCGCTGAGTATACCGGATTATCAGCTGATATTTCGCCGATTACCGGTACGCATGAGGTCACGCTCAAATTTTTCGGAGAGGGAGTTGCTTCTCTTGACAGTATTTCCTTTAAAAAATAAAATTCCAAAGGTACTTATAAAATGTATAAGATATTACGGTTCATTCTTTGCTATGCCATAGCCTTTTTGGCTCTCTATATCAGCGGATATGTGAATCTGATGAATGACATATCCGAGTCTCTTGCACTTACCACTTTCTTTTTAACTGCGCTTGTTTTGGGTGTGATCGCTTTTCTTATGCTTGAGATGTACCTCGGATTTAAGGGCAAGATAGCGCGGCTGAACGATAGGATAGACAAGCTTGAAGAGGAAAAACGAACCATTAAAAATAACAGAGAATAACAGAGATAC
>JAFQUL010000030.1 GCA_017408535.1 Clostridia bacterium | reverse complement strand
GTTTTTCGCTCATAAAAAGGGTGTTGGTTCTACCAAGAACGGACGTGACAGTGAGTCCAAGCGTCTCGGCGTAAAGCGTGCAGACGGACAGGCTGTACTTGCAGGTAACATTCTTGTAAGACAGCGCGGTACTAAGATCCATCCCGGCAAGAATGTCGGCATCGGTTCTGACGACACACTGTTTGCTCTTATCGACGGCAGAGTAAAGTTCGAGCACATTTCCAAGGATAAGAAGTGTGTAAGCGTTTACGCTGACTAATCGGAGCCTTATATTAACATCTAAAACGGACACCGAGGACGGTGTCCGTTTTTCTTTATAATATTTTTTGTAAAATCTATGGATTTTTATTAAATTTGATGTATAATGATAGTATAATAGGAAAAAAGATCGCTTTATCTGAAAGGAGAACTAATGGCTATGTTTTTTAATCACCGAAACAGTTGTTTTGTACGGTTAATGATCACCTTGGTCATTCTGATTGCTGTTTTTTCAGCACTTTCGTTATCTGCTTATGCAGGAACTGTTACTCCGGTAATAACCGTTGAACCGGAGAGAAGTATAGAGATGAGCTGTACTGACAGCGTTAACATTCCGTTTATCGCAGCAGGTAACAACAAGTATGAATGGCAGATATATACGATGGACAGATATTTTTCTGTCAGCGATATTGCATCTGCTCTTCCTGATCTTGCCTCGTCACTTAAAAATTATAATACCTCTTCGCTTGGGATTTCCGGCGGCAAGGGGCTGGTACACGAGCCGGGTGGGTCTGTTATCTTCCGGTGTAAGGTGATTCCTGTTGTTTCAACAGGTGATACAGCTGTAGCGGCATATACTGTTCCGGTGTCGGTCAGCATTAAGCACAACTGGGTATATACTTATAAAAATACAGAACAGCACGGCATGATATGCGCTGATTGCGGTTCGTCAAGTGTTGGAGAGCATCATTTCAAGTGGGTAGTTACCGAGCAACCGAGTTACAGCGCTGGTACTGCCTACAAGGAATGCGTTCACTGTGATAATAAGAGCAGTGAACTATCTGTTAAAACAGATTCCCACACGAATATAGGTATTATTTTTGATTCAAACGGCGGTACAAACGATCTGATAAAAAACGGCAGCAGTACGTACGGTTGTTTAGCCGCAAAAAACACTTTCAAGTGTGATATAGATCCCAAATATATGCATAAGGACGGACATAGCTTCCGCGGTTGGGCGTTATGCAGCGATGCTGTTGATCCTATATATCTTCCCGGTGAGAAGATCCTCTACAGCGAAACTATGACACTGTATGCCGTATGGGGTGAAGAGCTTTTCGGTTATTCTACGCTTTCTGACGCAGGCAAGGTTCTTTATAACACTGTGGACCAGGCTGTCAGAAATATGAAAACGGCGAGCTGTCAAATACCACTTGACGGACAGGTCAAAGAAGACTATTTTATTACAGTCCTTTCTGTATACGTGAACGATCACCCGGAAAACTTCTGGTTTCTCGGTGTTGCAAACTATTCCCGTAATGCAAGCAACACTGTAACAGCATTTACCCCTATGTATACGATCAACAATACAGGTGCATCAAGTACGGCTATTGTTTCGGCAAGGGGACAGCTGTATGAGAAGCTTTATGCTGTCATGGCAGAGCTTGATGCCGAGAATCTTCACGATGACGGTGATATAGCACTTTGGCTTCACGATAAAGTCGCAGAGATTATAACCTATAAGAATACCGTAAACGATCAGACGGCATACGGAGGACTAGTTGAGGGTGAGGCTGTATGTGCCGGATATGCAAGACTGTATCAGCTTCTTCTTAATCTTTCCGGCATAAGAGCATTTACGGTTACCGGCAACAGTGTCAACCCAAGCACCGGTATTGGAGAGCCTCACGCATGGACTCTTATGTGGCTTGACGGAGACTGCGTATATACAGACGTTACCTGGGATGACCGTGTGACCGATGTGTATCACGTATATTTTGCCCGTTCATATTCTCAGATAACCATTGACCATCAGGCGCAGGCAGGTCATATAGTTAATAGTATACCTAAATGTACTTCTTGTGACGATCACGGTTATTTTACCGTTGTTTCGCCGGAAAATGATCTTACTTTATCCGGTGCATCGATAGAAAAGTTAAATACATTGGCCGAAGTTAGTGATAACGGTTTGGGAACAATTGTCAGACGGTTTGTTATCTTTTCTAAAAAGGATAATATAGTCCCCTGGATAAATGAAAATCTTAACAGCCTTTGTGCCTCCTACGGGTACGGAAGCTTCTCTATGCAGTGTGTAGGTCTTGGCAAGGTGGGAGATCTCGGTATGGAACTGCATCTGGTTATAACTCAGGAGGGGGCACCGGTACTCGGAGCTACCGTCAGCGGATCTGTTGTAAGCTTTAATGATGATACCGATACAGTAACCGTCTCTCTTTGGAAGGGTAACAGCAAGGTGTATGAGACCACTGCGAAGGGTAATAGTGCAAGCTATTCAATTTCCGGTGTGTCTGCCGGTAGTTACACAATGAAGGTGTCAAAGAGCGATCACGTTACTCGTGAGTATACAGTTACCGTTGGCAGCTCTAATGTTACTCTGGACGTTAAGATTCATCTTAAGGGCGATATCAACGGCGACGGTAAGGTAAATACCACTGACGTTGGTCGTGCTAACGCACACGCAAAAAAGACCTCTCTGCTTACCGATTATGCACTCGCCTGTGCTGACGTAAGCGGCGACGGAAAAGTCAATACCACAGACGTCGGCCGCATGAATGCTCATGCCAAGAAGACAAATCTTCTCTGGTAACAGGATTTAATATCTCTAAGAAACGGATGCTTGATCGGCATCCGTTTTTATATGTGTTTACTTTTCTGTTTCTTCGGAGATAATTTATATAAATATTCGGGTATAACTTGATTATCACGGCGGATTGTGTTAAACTTATTTAGCCTCTCGAAAAGGAAGGGAAGTAACGTGAAGAAAAAACTGCTTTTTATTGGAATAACCATGAACTGCGCCGGGACGGAGAGATCTTTTCTGTCGCTGGTAAATAATATTGATAAAGAAAAATACGATATTGATCTTTTACTTGCAAAAAGAGAAGGGAAGTTTCTTGACCTTTTACCCAAAGAAGTAAATGTTATCGAGATGCCGGAGTGCGGGGAGATGTTTACTCTTACCGGGAAGAACGCACCCGGTGCTATCTTTAAGTGCTTTGTTAAGAAGAATCCTCTGCTTATATTTAAGGTTCTTCCTTATGCCCTTAAAATGGCCGTAATACGAAAGAAGCGTTCTCTTATAGCTATGAGGCTATGGTGCTCATTTCTTAAGTATATGCCGGAATTTGACGCCTCAGAGTATGATTCAGTCATTTCCTATTGGGGCGACAAGACAATGTTTTACATGGTAGACCGGGTAAAGGCAAAAAATAAGATCACCTGGCTTCACTTCGATTATTCTTACCCTGAACGGGATGACGAGCTTTACGGAAAATATTTTTCAGCTTGCGACAAGGTAGTTACCGTATCTCACACACTTTGCGAGTCACTTGCCGAGAAATTCCCCGATATCAGCGACAAGTGTACTGTAATTGAGAACATTGTGGATCCTAAGCTGATACGTGATCTCGCCCTTCGTGGAGATGAATTCCCGGACGGTCATTTTAGCGGTACAAGGATTCTTTCGGTTGGCAGGATGACTCATCAGAAGGGCTTTGACAAGATCGCTCCGGTTCTTGCCGGACTCAGGTCGGAGGGATATAATGTTCGTTGGTATATTGTGGGTGACGGGGAAGAACGTGATTCTCTTATAAATTCCGCTATGGCGGCAGGAGTTCCGGATATTTTCCTTTTCCTCGGGTCGACCGATAATCCGTATTCCTATATGCGTGACTGTGATCTTTTTGTTTTGCCGTCAAGATATGAGGGAAAGCCTATCACGGTTGAGGAAGCTAAGATACTTTATAAGCCGATAATTGTTACAAATTATCTTTCTGCAGAAGAGCAGCTGGATGACGGGAAGCTTGGTATGATATGCGGTATGGAGCCGGAGGATATCTACCGCGCAGTCAAGACTTTACTTGACGATAACGAGCGTAAGGATGCATATTCCCGTGCTCTTGCGGATAAAAAGCTCGGAAACACAGAAGAAATCCAAAAATTTTATAAAATATTGGAATAAAAAGAGTAAAAACACTTGCAAATCTAAATATTTCGTGGTATAATACATCTCGTATGCGATTATGTCGCTACTAATTAAGAACAGTCCTCTGCGAATGCTCCGCATGAATGTTCGGTATAAGGAGGAGCCAACAATGGATTTGATCAAGGCTTTCACAAATGAGCAGCTCAAGGAGAGCGTACCGCAGTTTAACATCGGTGATACCGTTAAGGTTCACAACAGAATCAAAGAGGGTTCTCGCGAGAGAATTCAGATCTTTGAGGGTACTGTGATCGCTCGTCACGGTGGCGGAATCTCTGAGACCTTCACTGTAAGAAAGATTTCTTACGGTTGTGGTGTTGAGAAGACTTTCCCCCTTCATTCTCCCAACGTTGATAAGGTTGAGGTAGTTCGTCTCGGTAAGGTTCGCCGTGCGAAGCTCTACTATCTTCGTGGCAGAGTGGGTAAGAGCTCTAAGGTTAAAGAGCAGACCCAGGCGTAAGCAAATGAAATCAGCCCTGCATTCGCAGGGCTTTTTCATTTGTTCAAAATTAATATATTAAAAATCCAAAATTACTATTTACAATAAAATAATGTTGAAGTATAATTATGTTATATTAAATTTTCAGGAGGATTTATTATGGCTTTTTGTAACAATTGCGGTGCACAGCTTTCTGACGGTAATGTTTTTTGCGCAGCCTGCGGAGCACCGGTTAATGCAAATCAGACTCAGCAGCAAAACGCTTCTCAGCAAAACACAGCTGCCCAGCAGACTTTCGTTCCTTACGTAGATCCTAAGGATCATACCGCTGATTATGCTTCAGATGATATTTCCCGTGGAAAAATATTTGCAATGGCTTCATATCTTCTCGGATTCATCGGCATCATCATTACTTATCTTGCTGCGAAGGATTCTGAATACGCAATATTCCATGCCCGTCAAGCACTGAAGATTGCGATACTTAACACTTTGATCTCAATTTGCAGTATCGTTCTTGCGATCACTATTATTGTTCCGCTTGCAGGTGCTGTTTGTTCTATAATTCTTCTTGTGATTGAGGTAATTTGTTTCTTCCAGGTATGTGCCGGTAAAGCTAAGGAAGCTCCCATCGTTTCATCTTTTACTTTTTTTGACTGATAAGTTATATTGGTCCCCCGTACACATTGAGTGCGGGGGATTTTGCTTTTCTACCGCTGTTGACAATAAGCAAAAATAATGCTAAAATAACCGATGGAAAGAGGTGATCATAGTGACGGAAAAAGCAATAATTGCAATGAGTGGCGGTGTCGACAGCTCAGTTTGTGCTCACATTATGAAAAGTCGCGGCTATGACTGTAACGGGGTAATGTTCCGTCTCTATGACAAACCTGGTGCAGATGAGATTAGCAGTGATATTACTGATGCAGAGCGGGTCTCTGAAAAGGTAGGAATACCTTTTTCGGTAATTGATTACAGAGAAGAGTTTAAGCGCAGGGTCATTGATGAATTTGTGTCTGTTTATGAAAACGGCGGAACACCCAATCCTTGCATCGTGTGTAACCGTGTCATAAAGTTCGAGCTTCTTTTCAGAATAATGGAAGAGCTGTGTGCTGATAAGGTAGTTACCGGCCATTATGCAAGAGTTGAATATGACAGCAGTTTGGAAAGATATCTTCTTAAAAGAGCTGTTGATCTGTCAAAGGATCAGAGTTACGTGCTCTATAATCTTAAAAAGCATCAGCTTAAACACATTATTTTTCCGCTGGGTGAGCTTAGTAAGAGCGAGGCACGTCAGATTGCAGAGACTGAGGGCTTTGTTAATGCCGCAAAGCGTGACAGTCAGGACATCTGTTTTATTCCTGACGGTGATTACGGTAAATTTATCGAGGATTATCGTGGAAAAGAATTTCCGTCGGGCGAGTTTGTTGATCCTCAGGGTCATGTTCTCGGACGTCATAAGGGGATCATACACTATACCGTGGGACAGCGTAAGGGACTTGGTCTCTCGCTTCCGTGTCCTATGTATGTTGTTAAAAAATCTCTTTCCGACAACAGGGTAGTGCTCGGGTATAACGAGGACCTATTTAGTGACAGGCTTACCGCAAAGGACGTAAATCTTATTTCCGTTGATTCAATCGATACACCTATGCGGGTCGAGGCCAAAGTAAGATACAGTCAGAAAGCTCAGCCGGCTTATGCCGAAATTCTCTCTGACGGCAGACTGTCGGTAGTGTTTGACGAACCGCAGAGAGCAATAACTCCCGGTCAGTCGGTAGTACTGTATGACGGCGATATTGTTGTTGGCGGAGGAATAATAGAATAGTTTTCAGGTACATGTAAACAAATATCTGCTCCAAAAAATTGTAAAAAATGTATTGACAACTGCCCTTTAATATGGTAATATAATAATAATTTTTAAGAGCAAATGCGATGAAGCGGCGCGAAAACAAGCCGCGTATCTTCAGAGAGCCGTCGGTTGGTGAAAGACGGTGTTACGTTTTGTTTTCTACTCCCCGCTGAGCGGCTGTGCCAAAAAAGTTTTTTAGTAGGTGCAGACGGGTTCTCCCGTTACAGAGAGGGGCATTTATTGATGCCGTAAAGTGGGCGCTTTTCGTGCCAAGCAGAGTGGTACCGCGGAAGTTTACGCTTTCGTCTCTTGTATTTATTGTAGAGACGAAAGCGTTTTTTATTTCTTTCGTCTCCCGACAAAAGAAAGAGAGGATATTATTATGAAACTTGCATTTTCAACACTTGGCTGTCCCGATTTTGATTGGGCTGACATTTATTCGATGGCTAAGGACTTTGGCTTTTCCGGTATAGAGATGCGCGGCCTCGGCGGCGATATCTTTTCCGTTAAGGCTCGTCCCTTTAAGCCTTCTAACATAAAGAATACCAAGGCAGAGCTTGAAAAGCGCCGCCTTGAGATACCTTGTCTTTCCTCCGGCTGTGCGCTTAAGTATGCAGACAGAAAGGAAAGTAATATTGCTGAGATACGTGAGTATATCGACCTTGCGCACGAGCTCGGCTCGATGTATATAAGAATTCTCGGCGACGAGCATGCAGACGTGCACGGTGAGGTAGATGATTCCGTTGTGATCGAAGTTATGCGTGAGCTCATTCCTTACGCAGAGGAGAAGGGTGTAACACTTCTTATTGAGACCAACGGTGTTTACGCAGATACCAAGCGTTTGGCTGATCTTCTGTTTGAGCTTAAGAGTGAATATGTAGGTGCACTCTGGGATATTCATCATCCCTACCGCTTTATGGGCGAGACTCCCGAGCAGACCATTACCAATCTGGGTGTGTATATCAAGTATACTCACATCAAGGATTCAGTAATGGAGAACGGAAGTGTCAAGTACCGTCTTATGGGTGAGGGTGACCTTCCCATAGAGGATGCTATGCTTGCTCTTCGTTCTATAAACTATGACGGATACGTTTCTCTTGAATGGGTCAAGAACTATGCACCCGATATCCAGGCTGCCGGTATCGTTTTCCCTCATTTCGCTAACTATATGACCCGTTTCTTGGGAGTAGCATCCGGAAACGGCAGACTTATTGACAATATCCGCGGTACCGGTAAATACGTGTGGCCGAAGAATCATCTGATCGACCTTACTTTCCCTCAGGTGCTTGATAAAATGGTCGATGAGTTCCCGGACCAGTATGCCTTCCGTTATACTGAGCTTGATTATACCAGGACCTATTCTGAGTTTAGAGACGACGTTGATACCTTCGCACGTTCTCTTATCGCAATGGGTGTAAAACCCGGCGATCACGTTGCAGTATGGGCAACCAACGTTCCTCAGTGGTATATCACCTTCTGGGCAACCACCAAGATCGGTGCGGTTCTCGTTACCGTAAACACTGCGTACAAGATCCACGAGATAGAATATCTGCTTCGTCAGTCCGATACTCATACTCTTGTAATGATCGACGGTTATAAGGACTCTGACTATGTTTCCATTATCAAGGAGATCTGTCCCGAGCTTGCCGATCACGATAAGAATATGCCTCTTTATACCAAGAGACTTCCGTTCCTTCGTAATATCATTACCTGCGAGTCCTCTCAGCCCGGCTGTTATACCTGGGATGAGGCTATTGCCTGCAGTGAAAAGGTACCTGTTACCGAGGTATACCGCCGTGCAGCTGCAATTTCCAAGGATGACGTATGTAATATGCAGTATACCTCCGGCACTACCGGTTTCCCCAAGGGTGTAATGCTTACTCACTACAACGTCGTTAATAACGGTAAAGCTATCGGTGACTGTATGGATCTTTCTACAGCCGACCGTATGATGATCCAGGTGCCTATGTTCCATTGCTTCGGAATGGTGCTTGCAATGACAGCGTCAATGACTCACGGCGTTACCATGTCACCCATTCCCTCGTTCTCCCCCTCAAAGGGGCTTAAATGCATCAATATGGAAAAGATTACCTGCTTCCACGGTGTTCCCACCATGTTTATCGCTATGATGAATCACCCGGATTTTGAAAAGACTAACTTCGAATACATGCGTACCGGCATTATGGCGGGCAGTCCCTGTCCCATCAAGTATATGCAGGACGTTATCGAGAAGATGAATATGAAGGAGATCTGCATTACCTACGGTCAGACAGAGGCATCTCCTGCCACAACTATGTCAAAGACTACCGACTCTATTGAGGTCCGTGTTAACACCGTTGGTGCGGCTATGTTCGCCGTTGAGTGTAAGATAGTCGATCCCGAGACCGGCGAGGAGCTTCCCGACAATACTGACGGTGAGTTCTGTGCACGCGGTTATAACATAATGAAGGGTTATTACAAGATGCCCGAGGCTACAGCCGCTGTTATCGACAGTGAGGGCTGGCTCCACTCCGGTGACCTTGCCCGCCGTGACGAGAACGGATATTTTAAGATCACCGGGCGTATCAAGGATATGATAATCCGCGGCGGTGAGAATATCTATCCCAAGGAGATCGAGGATTTCATCTATACATATCCCAAGGTATCTGACGTTCAGGTAATCGGTGTTCCCGATAAGGAGTATGGCGAGGAGATCTGCGCATGTATCATCCTTAAGGAGGGCGAGACTGCTACCGAGGAGGAGATAAAGACTTTTGTACGCGACCACATGGCTAAGCACAAGACTCCCAGATACGTTATGTTCGTTGATTCCTTCCCGATGAATGCGGCAGGCAAGATCCTCAAATATAAGATGAGACAGAATGCCGTCGTTGACCTTGGCCTTCAGGCACATACCAATATTCCTACAGCGTAAATAGTAAAAAACGCCTTGCGGCGCTGACGTGCCGCAAGGCGTTTTTTTATGGTCATTTATTCAGCAGAGGTATAGGAAACAATGTCCTTAAAGACGTTAACGTGATGCTCGTGAGCGGCCTTGACCTTTTCCATTCCCTTGAAGACACCCATAGTGGATACTCTTCTTACACAGATAAGTGTATCGTAGGGCAGCTCGTTTACACCGCCGAACTTCTTTCCGAAATCGGTAGAGGAGAGAAGAATAGCGGTGTCATCGTATGCTTCAACTCCCTCAGGCAGCTCGCCAAAAAGCTCGTCAAGAGTCATAAAACCGCCTGCTGCATATACCGACTCATACATATGGGGATCGAGCAGACAGATAACGGTATCTCCGGTGGATATCTCAGCACTGAAGCGCTGACGGGCGGTGTAGATAGTCTGTGTGTTAAAAACGACAGGCTCTTCCTTTTCCACAGATTCTGCTCTCAGCTCCTCTATCTGCTCATTGGTATACACTACCAGATCAAGCAGGGAAGCGATGCTCTTACCGTCATCATTATAGTCTGAGTCGAAGGTCTCAAAGGATTCCTCGATAAGATTTATTCCCTGAGGAGTGAGAGACGCAGGACCGGCATACATAATGTAAAGGTCGGGATTTTCCTTGGTAAACAGCTGAACTACACAGAAGAGGATCACTATAGCCAAAAATCCGGCCACAAGAAAAGGAATCTTGAAGTGGTACCAGAAGTTCGACAGCTTATCCTTAAAGGTCTTGGGGGCATACAGTGAGGAGATATCCTCTGCCGGAGCTTCCTCTCCCTCAAGAGAACGTATTCTCTTTGAAAGATTGGACTCTTCTACTTCTTCTGCTTCGTTTATCTTCTTTTCGTTGTTATCCATTTAGTACCTCGCTTGGGTCATTATAAAAGAGTGCTTAGATCAAAGGAGAGATCTGTAAAGCTCAGCGATCTCTTCCTTGCTTGTGTCACGGGGGTTACCGGGACGGCAGGCATCGGCAAATGCGGATTCGGAAAGGAAGTCAATGTCTTCTTCCTTGACGATATCCTTAAGTGTAGCGGGGATACCCACGTCGGCGGACAGCTTCTTTACTGCATCGATAGCGGCTTTTCTGTATTCGTCCTGTGACATGCTCTCAGTGCCTTCAACACCCATCGCACGTGCAATGTCGCGGTATTTCTCACCGGTAGTAGGTGCATTGTACTCCATAACGGTGGGGAGGATTATAGCGTTTGCGATACCGTGAGGAGTGTCATACAGAGCTCCAAGCGGATGAGCCATTGAATGAACGATACCGAGACCTACGTTAGAGAAGCCCATACCTGCAACGTACTGACCGAGTGCCATACCCTCACGGCCTGACTGCTTGTTTTCTACGGCATCCCTCAGGGTCTTTGCTATGATCTCTATTGCCTTAATGTGGAACATATCGGAAAGCTCCCAGGCACCCTTTGTGATATAACCTTCGATTGCGTGAGTAAGGGCATCCATACCTGTAGCGGCGGTGAGACCCTTCGGCATAGTCTCCATCATAGCAGGATCAACAACAGCAACAACAGGAATATCGTGAACGTCAACACAAACCATCTTGCGGTTATTCTTCTCGTCTGTGATAACGTAATTGATGGTAACCTCAGCTGCAGTACCTGCAGTAGTGGGAACAGCGATTATGGGAACGCACTTGTTTTTGGTGGGAGCAACACCCTCAAGGCTGACAACGTCCTCAAACTCGGGATTTGCAATTATAATGCCGATAGCCTTTGCAGTATCCATTGAAGAGCCGCCACCTACCGCAACTATACAGTCGGCAGCCGATTCCTTAAAAGCGGCAACGCCGCACTGCACGTTTTCAACAGTGGGGTTAGGTTTAATATTTGAATAAACAGTGTAGGAAACAGACGCACTGTCAAGCACGTCGGTAACCTTTTTAGTTACACCGAACTTGATAAGATCGGGGTCTGAACAGAGAAAAACCTTCTTGAATCCGCGGGCGGTTATTTCCTCTGCGATGGCGGCAACAGCGCCGTAACCGTGATAGGATGTTTCGTTGAGGACAAAGCGATTGTACATAACTTAAAACTCCTTGATCGTATTTTTTTCAGTATAACATTTATTTGTGTAAAAATCAAGTGTTAACTATGATAGCTGTGTCAAGTAACTGTGAATCTATGGTGTATAAATATAGCTATTCATTACAGTACTTTACTTGACAAAAAAATGTAATTTTGTTATAATTAATTATCTTACAAATGAGGCATAATGCCCCGATAAAAGAAAGCAGGTGTTTTATTATGAAGGTTGCAATTTGTGGTGTATGGCACGTACATGCCGGCGGATATGCAAAGACCGCTAAGGAACTGTCCGAGGTTATCGGCGTTTGGGAAGCTGACAGCGAGAGAAAAGCTAAGTTTGCCGAGAATCACGAGATCCCCGCATTTGATACCTTTGAAGATCTCCTTGCATCCGATGCAGAGGCTGTTATAGTTTGTTCTGCTACCGATGCTCACGCTGACCATATGGTTAGAATCGCTGAAGCCGGCAAGCATATCTTCACCGAGAAGGTTCTTGCTCTCTCCGATGAAGACAGTGAGAGAATTGCAGAAGCTGTTAAGAAAAACAACGTTAATTTCGTTATTTCCCTTGTTTGGAAGTACGGCCCCGGCCCCATTATGCTTAAAGAGATCGTTGATTCCGGCGAGATCGGCACCATCAACTACTTCCGTTTCCGCAACTGTCATTCCGGTAGTAGTGCAAACTGGCTTCCCAAGCACTTCTACAATGCTAAGGAGTGCGGCGGCGGTGCTATGATCGACCTTGGTGCACACGGTATGTATCTTACCGACTGGTTCTGCGGGGCTCCCGATACATATAAGTCCGCATTTACCAATGCTTGCCTTAACGAGGACGCTAACGCTATCAACACCGACCGTGTTGAGGATAACGCAGTAACTGTTATGTCCTACAAGAACGGTTGTATTGCAGTTAACGAGACCGGTTTCGTTTCTATGTGCTATCCCGGCATTCTTGAGATCGGCGGCGAGAAGGGTACTCTTATCTGGACCGGTGATTCTATCGTTAAGCGCACTCTCGACACCGATAAGCAGGCTGTTGAGATTCCTCTCGATAAGTCCAAGGCTCAGCCTTCTCCTCTCAAGCAGTTCCTTACCGGTAACATTCTTCCCGGTTGCGGCATTGAGGAAGCTAAGAGACTCACTCACATGATGGTTGAGGCATACAAATAATTTCGAAATAAAATAAATATATACAATTTAGACGGAAGCCGAAGCAATTACAGATTGCTTCAGCTCCGTCTTTTTGTTTTTTTGGAAGCTCTCTCCCTGAGTAGCTGTGCCTTTTCTTTTATCTTTGGCATAACATATAGATGAAGAGAGAAACTCTTCAAATGATAAAGAAAGGTTAGTATCATGTACACTGAAGAAAACAGTATGAGACAGCGTGAAGCAAATGCCGGTGAACGGCTTTTGCACACGGCCGACAATAAAGGGTACGTGTCAAATAACGGATGCTGCGGAAACACAGATAATATTGCAGGATGTGTACCGAGCAAAACCTTTGGTATTGAAGGTTATCCCCTTGCATCAATGTATGCGCCCGTGCAGAAATTCAGAAATTTATATGATATGGAGACCGCACTTACCGAGGGCACTCTTTTTTCAGAATTGAATCTTCCGTTTATGGGGGCAAGTGTTACCAAAGGGGGTTGCTTACGTGATTAATCCCGGTAGAGCGGACAGACGTGACCTGCAGAGTATGAGAAGATGTTCCGGCAGGCACATTACCGATAAGGAAGCAAAAAAGCTTATCCGTGAGCTTCAGCTTTTAGATTTTTCTCTCATTGATACAATTCTGTATCTTGATGCCTATCCTTGCTCATCAGAGGCGCTCGAACACTACCATAAGCTTCTTACCGAAAAGAAAAAGGTAGAAGAGCTCCTTGAGCAGAGCGGTTATCCCATAACGGCCAAAAACAACATATCCACATCTGTGTGGAAGTGGACAGACGGTCCCTGGCCCTGGGAACTTGAAGCTAATATGTGAGGAAAGGACGGACATACAGCATGTGGATCTATGAAAAGAAACTTGAATACCCCGTTAAGATCAAACACCCCAATTCGCAAATAGCCAATATAGTAATTTCCCAGCTTGGCGGACCTGACGGAGAGCTCGGTGCGTCTATGAGATATCTCCATCAGAGATACTCCTGTCCCAACGCAAAAATAAGCGGAATACTTACCGACGTCGGTACTGAAGAGCTTGCCCACCTTGAGATAGTAGCGGCAATTCTTCATCAGCTTACGCGCGACCTTACTCCCGACCAGATAGCCGGAACTCCCTTTGCCACTTACTTTGTGGATCATACCGCAGGAGTATATCCGGTAGCTGCATCAGGAGTGCCTTTTGATATGAAATATGTAGGTGTTAAGGGAGATCTTCTCACTGACTTAAACGAAGACCTTGCGGCAGAGCAAAAGGCAAGGACCACCTACGATAATATTCTCCGCCTTGTTGACGATCCCGATGTAAGAGATCCTATAAAATTTCTCCGCGAAAGAGAGATCGTTCACTATCAGAGATTCGGTGATGCCATAAGAGAGGCACAGGAAAATCTTAATCCTAAGAACTTCTATATGACCAACCCTTCCTTTGACAGGGCAACAAAGAGAAATATTAAATAAATTTATTTTATGGGGTGCCGCTTTAAGCGAGCACCCCATAAAAATTCAGAAAAGCCATTGACAAATAGGTTTACAAATGTTAAACTAAAGTTAAAGTTTACAATACGTAAAACACTTACTTAACAAACCGTAACTACTTGGAGGTCATAATGGTAGATCTTAGTATCGGTGTGGTTGAATCACACTTTGCTGATCTTATTTGGGAGAATGAACCTATATCGTCAGGAGAACTTGTTAAACTGTGCGCCGAGAAGCTTCAGTGGAAAAAGCCTACAACGTATACAGTTCTCAGACGTCTCTGTGAAAAGGGAATATTCCGGAACTGTGACGGTGCGGTTACCTCTCTTATTTCAAAAAAAGATTTCTATGCGATGCGGAGCGAAAAATTTGTAAATGACACCTTTGACGGATCGTTGCCGGAATTTATTGCGGCCTTTACTGAAAGAAAATCTCTCTCGGAAAAAGACATAGCCGAGATCATGAAGCTTATAGAGTCACATAAAAAGGACTGATATCTATGGAAAATGTATTTTTCCACTTGCTTGATATGAGCGCAACAGGTAGCTTTATTATCCTTGCTGTAATACTGTTGCGTTTTGTGCTCAGAAAGGCGCCTAAATGGTTGGTCTG
>JAFQUL010000029.1 GCA_017408535.1 Clostridia bacterium | reverse complement strand
GGTACTGTTTCCCGATGCACCTACCGAAAGAGGAGTCAAGCACTTAAACGAGCTGATAGATGCAAAAGAAAACGGATTTGAGGCCTATGTGTTCTTCATCATCCAGATGAAAAGCTGTCGTTATTTTACCCCGAACAGAGATACCCACCCCGAGTTCGCCGATACACTAAAGCTTGCCGCAGAAAAAGGAGTAAGTGCAGTAGCTCTCAGCTGTTCCGTCGCCGAAGATTCCCTTGCAGTTTTCGAAAAAGGGGAAATAAAAATCATCATCTGACAAAGTCAAAAAGCATACGGCCGCAATTCTGCGGTCGTATGCTTTTATTTTTTATTTATAAAAGGCTCTTTAAGTATATAGCCACGGTATTCCCTTCTGCGTTTGTATAGGTCAGTCCGCTTGTCTCAAAGCCGAGAGAGGAATGTAGAGCAATGCTTGCTGAGTTGTCGACTCTGATCTGTTGAAAAACTATTTTATAGCCTTTTCCGGCGGCTATATCAAGAGCGCGTACCATCGCCGCTTTGGCAAAGCCTTTTTTGCGGTAGCTTTCAAATATCTCAGGCCCTATTGAGATCACTTCTGCCGAGTGTTGATACAGCGAGATCATTCCAACCATCTCATCACCTGATAAAACCGCAAACATCTCGAAATACTTACCGTTTTCAAGCTTTTGATTCCATCGGCAGATCATTTTTTCTGCTTCTTTGACATTCATATCCGAACGGCTGTTCTGCAGAAATGCCGGTACATCGGATATATTAAAATTTCTTAACGTTATCATTTACGGTCTCCGTTTTAGGGTAAACTCATCCCTTAGTCAAAATATCTTTCAGAAATTCTTCATTGCCGCAAAACCGCAACGGCGGCAAAGCGGCTCTGTAACACAGCGTCTTTCAAAGCTCTCTTTTATTGCTACCGCGCGGGGGGAGGAAATTATATCCTCAAGCTCATCGGTAAAAATATTACCAAGAGGTATATCCCCTTCGGCATCAAGACAGCACGGCACCACTGTACCGTCAACGAGAATACCGATCTGATCCCGCATTCCGTAACAGCTGTGCTCTCCGCCGAAGTCCTGTGCACCGATATCCGGCCAGTCGAATTTTTCTCCCCATTCGAGATAAATGCGCTCAGAAAGCTTAAGACCGGAATAACTCTCCTTCCATTCACCGGGGAAATATTCTTTCATTTTTGAGAGAATATCACAGTTAAGGTCTTCCCTGCCACCTCTGTTCCAAAGACGCATTACCGCTATTTTCCCCGCCGCCGCACACCCGCGGCAAAAATCAAATACTTCCCCGAGATATCCGTCAAGAGAAAGACCGATATCGTTTGCTTCAAAGGAGTGAAGCGATACGCTGACCTTATGAAGTGCAGCGGAGGACAGCAGAATACTGCTTTTTTCTTTAAGCAACGTACCGTTGGTGGTCAGTATGACCTTAAATCCGTAATTATGAGCTAAAGCAAGGAAACCGCTCAGCTGTGGGTGTAACGTCGGCTCCCCCATCAGGTGGAAATAGAGATAGCTTATCTTTCCTTTAAGCTTTTCCAAAGCTATTTTGAACTCATCTTCAGAAATAAACCTCGGCGGTCTTTTAGTACCGTGACAAAAACTGCAGGACATATTGCACACGTTTGTAACCTCAAGATACACTTTTTTTATCACGGCAACTGACCCCCCTATCTCTTTTTTCACATTATAGCATACAGGGAGAAAAAAGTAAATCGATCACACGGCAAAATGTGACTTTGTCACGGAAGAAAAAGAAAAAAACGTATATAATATGAGTACAAAGAAAAAAGGAGGCAAACAAATGAGTGTAGTTATAGTAAATAGAGATAATTTCGACCGCGAGGTAATGGAGAGCAAGATACCGGTCCTTCTGGATTTCTTCGCATCATGGTGCGGACCCTGCCGTATGCTTTCTCCCGTTCTTGACGAGATAGCCGAAGAGCATCCCGAATACAAGATAGTAAAAGTAAACGTAGACGATGAACCGGATATCGCATCGGCGTTTGGAGTAATGAGCGTACCTTCTCTCTTCGTTATCAAAAACGGAAGCATCGTCAACCGCTCTTCAGGTGTCAGACCTAAACCCGCTATTCTGGATATGCTTAAATAATGTACCCGGTCCTGAAAACTCTCCCGCACAGGAGAGTTTTCCTGTTTTTTGGACAAAAAAGTTGAATTACAGCCAATCAAGTGGTATAATATATTTTGGTGTATTGTTATCACCGCAATTGCATTCTGAAAACATTACTTTCTTAAAATAATAGCGTGGAGTATACTCAGATATTATACTTAATACAGGTTAGCACGCACTCAAATTAGCTGCTCATAGCGGCGGAATGGAGATTATGATGAAAGCACTTATACTCAACTCAGGTCTTGGCCGCAGAATGGGTGTTCTGACCTCAGAGCATCCTAAATGTATGACCGAGGTCTCCGCCTCCGATACCATTCTCAGCAGACAGCTGAAGCTGCTGTCAAGAGCTGGAATAAAAGAGGTGGTAATGACTACCGGATATTTTGACGACATTCTCGTCAACTATTGCCATTCTCTTGAGCTCGATCTGAAATATACATTTGTCAATAATCCCCTCTACAGTGAGACCAACTATATCTATTCCATTTACCGTGCAATAGATAAGCTGAGAGGTAATGATATCGTCCTTATGCACGGCGACCTGGTCTTTGAGTCAAGTGTTCTTGAGGATATGCTTGAGTTTCCCGAAAGCTGTATGAAGGTCAGCTCTACCCTTCCTTTGCCTGAAAAGGATTTCAAGGCTGTAATTACCGACGGTACGGTCAAAGCTGTAGGCGTAGAGTTCTTTGACAGTGCTCTTGAGGCACAGGCACTCTACAAGTTAAACAGCGCAGATCTTGACCTTTGGCTTGACAAAATAGCCGAGTTCTGTGAAAACGGCAATCGCAAATGCTATGCAGAGGTCGCTCTTAATGAGATAACCGATACTCTGAAAATATATCCCTTTGACGTAAAGGATCGCCTTTGTTCAGAAATAGACACCCCCGAGGATCTTGCGGTAGTATCCGCAAAGCTCCGCGAGATCGACAACCGCACAGTTTATATGTGTTTCTCCACAGACGTGATCCACAGCGGACATATCGCAATAATCCGCCGTGCGGAAAAGCTCGGAAAGCTGATAATAGGTGTTCTTTCCGATGAAGCGGTAGCATCATATAAGCGCTTCCCCATTCTTCCCTTTGAGGAAAGACGCTCTATATTTGAAAATATAAACGGAGTATCACATGTAGTCAAGCAGGATCAGCTCAGCTACAGAGATATACTCAGAGAGCTGAGGCCCACTTACGTGGTACACGGCGACGACTGGAAGGAAGGCTTCCAGAAGCCTATCCGTGACGAGGTCCTTGCCACTCTTGCGGAGTACGGCGGACAGCTGGTGGAATATCCTTATTCCAAGGATCAGCGCTTTGAGGAGCTTGAAAAGCTCACCCGCGCTCAGCTCTCAATGCCGGATCTGAGACGCGGCAGACTCAGAAAGCTCATCTCCATGAAAGGACTTGTCACCGCTCTTGAAGCTCACAGCGGTATAACAGGACTTATTGCCGAGAAGACTACCGTCATTGACGAGGGTAAGACATATCAGTTTGACGCTATGTGGGTTTCCTCCCTCTGCGATTCCACCGCAAAGGGAAAGCCGGACATTGAGCTTGTGGATATGTCCAGCCGTTTCCGTACAATAGATGACATAATGGAGGTTACCACCAAGCCGATAATATTTGACGGAGACACCGGCGGACTTGCCGAGCATTTCGTTTATACCGTCAGAAGCCTTGAGCGCATGGGTGTTTCAATGGTAATAATCGAAGACAAAACTGGACTTAAGAAAAACAGTCTTTTCGGTACAGAAGTAGCACAGACTCAGGACAGTATTGAGAATTTCTGTGACAAGATCCGAGCCGGACGTGATGCAAAAAAGACCTCTGATTTTATGATCTGTGCAAGAATCGAAAGCCTCATCCTTGAAAGAGGAATGGAGGACGCTCTCACCCGTGCTTATGCATACTGCGAGGCCGGTGCCGATGCAATTATGATCCACAGCAGAAAGAAGGATCCTGCGGAAATATTCGAGTTTGCAGAGAAATTCAGAGAAAAAGTAAAGAACATTCCGCTTGTTGTTGTTCCCACCTCATTTAACGAGGTAACTGAGGAAGAATTCAAGAGAAGGGGCGTCAACGTGGTAATATACGCAAATCAGCTTACACGTACCGGGTTCCCCGCAATGCAGAATGCCGCTCAGCTTATTCTGAAAAACCACAGAGCCAAGGAATGTGACGATATCTGTATGTCCATCAAGGATATAATCAATCTTATTCCGGAAGAATAAAGCTCAATTATCACACGTTCAAATTCAGAAATTATTAGTTTTTTGCGGTAGAATGGAGATCAATATGGGTCAGGCAATACTTTTTGATATAAAAAAATTCACAGAGCTAATCAGCGGAAAGAAGCTGCTTCTTGTCTGCGGTTCATCCTTTGACAGACTCAGCATAAAAGATGAGATACTTAGTCTCAATCCAGTCCGTTACAGCGGCTTTTCCCCAAACCCCAAGTACGAGGAATGCTGTCGAGGTCTTGAGCTTTATCTGAAAGAGGGCTGTGAGGCTATTTTAGCAGTTGGCGGCGGAAGTGCCATGGACACCGCAAAGTGTATAAAAATGTTCAGCGGCATGGATCACACTAAAAATTACCTTGAGCAGGAGTTTTCCGACACAGGCATACTTCTTGCGGCAATACCCACCACAGCAGGAACAGGAAGTGAGTCCACACGACACTCGGTTATCTACTATAAAGGTGAAAAGCAGTCGGTCTCACATCCCAGTCTGGTCCCCGACTATACTTGTCTCATTCCGTCTCTGCTCTCCGGACTTCCTGTTTATCAGAAGAAATGCACTCTCCTTGATGCACTCTGTCAGGCTATTGAGTCCTTCTGGTCGGTACACTCCACAGAGGAAAGCCGTGAGTACAGCAAAAAGGCAATCGAACTTATAAAAGAAAATTACCTGAAATATGCTTGTGAGGACTCTGAGTCCTATGAGGCGATCATGGCGGCATCAAATCTTGCGGGACAGGCAATAAATATAACAGCTACCACAGCACCTCATGCAATGAGCTACAAGCTGACAACGCTCTACGGTCTTCCCCACGGACATTCTGTTGCTCTCGCTCTCCCGGGGATTTGGAAATTCATAAAGAACAACACCGATAAATGCGCAGATGCAAGAGGAAAAGACTATCTCGAGAACATGCTGTCTCAGCTTCCGATCACGGAAGACGAGTTTGACAGAATAATGACAGAGCTTGAAATGTTCTCTCCCGTGTCAGATGACAGAGAAAAGGATCTCGATACACTTGTGGCATCGGTCAATCTTTCGCGGCTAAAGAACAATCCCGTTGTTCCCGATGAAGCTGTTCTCCGCCGTGTATATGAGGAAATAGTAAAATGAAAGCAGAAAAATTTACCGAAATACTCGGATCTGAATTTTATGCAGGAGTTCCAGACTCTCTTCTTAAGGGACTCTGTGACTTTCTAATAGAGAAGTACGGTGCTGACGGAGACAGTCACGTAATTGCCGCAAATGAAGGTAACGCCGTAGGAATAGCGGCAGGATACCATCTTGCAACAGGAAAGATCCCTGTGGTTTATATGCAGAACTCGGGAGAAGGAAATATTATCAATCCTCTTGCATCACTGTTAAATGACAAGGTATACGGCATACCCGCTATATTTGTCATTGGCTGGAGAGGGGAGCCGGGAGTTAAGGATGAGCCGCAGCATATCTTTCAGGGTGAGGTGACCGTCAGACTTCTCGAGGATATGGACGTTCCTTCCTTTACAGTTGATAAAGATACAGGTGAAAATGAGCTATGTGAAGCAATGAAGCGCTTTTCACCTCTGCTTAGAGAAGGCAAGCAGGTTGCCTTTGTTATACGTAAAGGTGCTATCACATATTCGGAAAAGACAGAATATAAAAACTCAGCGATCCTTTCCCGGGAGGAGATAATCAGACATATAGTTTCGGTGACCGGAGACGACCCGATAGTGTCTACCACAGGTAAAGCAAGCCGCGAGCTTTTCGAGATAAGAGAAGAACGCGGAGAGGATCACGGCCGTGATTTTCTCACTGTCGGCTCAATGGGACACAGCTCCTCTATTGCTCTCGGTATTGCCCTTCACCGCAAGGATAAAAAGGTATGGATAATCGACGGAGACGGTGCGGCACTTATGCACATGGGTGCAATGGCAGTACTCGGTGCAAGAAAGCCGAAGAATATAGTCCACATTGTTATCAATAACGGTGCTCACGAGACGGTAGGCGGTCAGCC
>JAFQUL010000247.1 GCA_017408535.1 Clostridia bacterium | reverse complement strand
TTTTTCAGTTAAATCCACCCTTTCGGGTGGGTGAAATATGCCTACGGCATGTGAAATTCTCGCTTCGCTCGAGTGAAATCGCTGCGGCGGTGGGTGGATTTAATTTCACTTGGTGCGTCAGCACCAAATTTCACACTTCACGCAGTGAATTATTTCACCGTGAGCCCGTGGCGAACGATTTCACTTAATACTGCTGTATCTAAAATTTATACACAAGGCGGTAAAATATCCTTTTTTTCTCCAAATAACTGTCAGCAGAAAACGGACAGCTTAGATCAGTATATCCCACCGACCGAGGTCGGCGGGATATTTTTTTGCTTTTTTACGAGTTACTTGTAACAGAGAGGCTTTTGTGGTACAATATGATAAAACAACAACCGAAAGGATATGACCATGAAGCTGAATTATAAACGGGTCTTACTTGTCGGAATGGCATTTTTCCTTATTTCCGCATTCTGGCAGGCATACGATGCCATAACGCCCCTTATCTTAACAAACCATTTCGGACTTCCCCAGTCCGTCTCCGGTACGATAATGTCCTTTGACAATATCCTTGCGGTATTTATGCTGCCTGTCTTCGGCGCACTTTCCGACAGGGTAAACACAAGGTACGGCAAGCGTACTCCTTTTATTTTCTTCGGAACGATCGCGGCGGTGATCGCCTTCGTTTGTCTGACCTTCATTGATAATTATCAGCTCTCTCTCCTTGCCGCTGAGGGTATTCCCTCTCTGACGGCAGGTACCATGTCGGAAGAGGCATTCTCTCTCTTTGTCAGAGAGACCACCCTTGCTCTGACTCTGAAGAATCCCCTGCCTCTTATCGGCTTTATAGCAACTCTCCTTCTGGTGCTTATCTCAATGGCTACCTTCCGCTCTCCGGCAGTAGCACTTATGCCTGACGTAACAGTCAAGCCCCTTCGCTCAAAGGCAAATGCGATAATAAATCTCACCGGTACGGCAGGCGGCATTATCGTGCTCGGTCTCGGCATGGTGTTCGCCACCTCAAAGAAGCAGTATATGCAGTACACCGGCTACGTTCTTGCGGTATGCGGAGTGATGCTCTTCGGCTTTGTTCTTTTCCTTCTTACCGTAAGAGAGAAAAAATGGGCGGCAGAGATGGAAGCTGACACAGAGAAATACGGTCTCGGCAGTTCCTCTGACAGCAAAGCCGCAGACGGCGGCGGAAAGCTCTCCCGCCCCGAGATGCGCTCACTGCTGCTCATTTTGGCATCGGTTGCTCTCTGGTACGTAGGCTACAACTCAATTACCAGCAAATACTCGGTATACGCCACCAACATCCTCGGTTTTGACTTTAACTTCACTCTTATAATCGCTCAGGCGGCGGCTATCGTATCCTACATTCCCGTTGGTATAGTCGCATCAAAAATCGGCAGAAAGAAGACTATTCTCTCGGGTATCGTGATCCTTGCATCTGCCTTTACCGCAGGCTTTTTCGTCACTCCCGATACCCCTGAGCTGATAATGTATCCCGTCTTTGCGCTTGCGGGTATCGGCTGGGCGACCATCAACGTAAACTCCTTCCCCATGGTAGTAGAGCTTGCCCGTCACGGCGACACCGGTAAATACACCGGCTACTATTACACAGCCTCAATGTCCGCTCAGATCGTAGCCCCCATTCTCTCGGGATTTCTTTACGACAGTCTCGGTATGAGATACGTATTCTTCACCTTCGGTGCACTTTTCGTTGCTCTCTCATTCCTTACTATGTTCTTTGTTAAGCACGGAAATTCTGAGGTAATAGAGAAAAAGAGTGCTCTTGAGCAGCTTGACGTAGACTGATGATGATGTTTCTTGTTTATTTTCTTATATCTGCCGCGGCGCTTGCTCTGCTGCTCTTCTCGGCATATATCCTTATATTTGTCCGTTCGGGGAGATGTGGCAAGATAAATAAAGCTCTCCTTACGGAATATGCCCACAGAGGTCTTTTCGGCGGTGACGTTCCGGAAAATTCCCTCGCCGCCTTCAAAAACGCAAGAGACGCAGGCTACGGCATCGAACTTGACCTTCAGCTCTCCGGTGATGGGACTGTGATGGTTTTTCACGACTATACTCTCATCCGTATGACCGGCAAAGAGGGTAAGCTGTCTGAGAAGACAGCGGCAGAGCTCTCCGCTCTTACTCTCGGTGACAGCGATCAGCATATCCCCACATTCCGTGAGGTGCTGGAGCTGGTGGACGGCAAGGTGCCGATACTAATTGAGCTGAAGGGTGAAGATCTTAACTCATCTCTCTGTGAGAGGGCGGCTGAGATACTTAAAGATTACCTCGGTGACTACTGCATCGAGTCCTTTAACCCTCTCCTTATAAAGAGCATCAAAAAGTATCTGCCCGACGTTTATACCGGACAGCTTTACACCAACGTCTGCCGTGACAAAAAGAAATACTCTCCCCTCAATATCCTTCTCTCGCTCATGGCGTTTAACTTTATTGCCAAGCCCGACTTTATCGCTTACAATAAGGAAGACAGATCTTCCATCCCGGTAAAGCTGGCCTGCGGACTTTACCGCGCTCCACGCTTCGTCTGGACAGTAAAGACAGAGAGCGAGCTCAAAGATGCAGTCAAATACGGTGAGTGTCCCATATTTGAAGCCCCTGCCGCGGAAGATGAGAATGAGGCAAAAAAAATGAAAATAGGACTTTTTTCGGACAGCCATTATTCCTCTGCCCTTCTTACCTGCGGAGTCAGATATAACAGTCTGTCTCTTGACAAAATACGGAATGGATATGAGGAGTTTTCCCGATGCGGGTGCGACCTCGTCATCTGTCTCGGTGACCTGACCGACAGCGAGGAGGATCACCTTGAGGAGACGCGGCGTCTCGGTGAGATCGCCGATATTATGAGTGCATTCCCATTTCCCACCCTCTGTCTTATGGGTAATCACGATGCCTTTGCCTTTACCGAGGAAGAGTTCTATTCCGTGCTCGGAGAGGATAAACGTCCGGGACGGATAGATACCGG
>JAFQUL010000246.1 GCA_017408535.1 Clostridia bacterium | reverse complement strand
TTGTGCAAGCCGTTTATTTGCAAATAGACGGAAATTGGGTTGTAGTCTTTAATTAAGGCTTACGAAGCACTGCATTTATGGTTACAAGTGCATATAGTGAAATATTTTGCTCCGCAAAATGTGAAATAATGCTCTATCGAACATTGTGAAATATCTCGCTCTGCTCGATGTGAAATGAAATAAATCCCCTCACGCTCGCAGGCATTTCACTCGCTGAAAGCGAATTTCACGCGCGAAGTGCATTTCACAAATCCCGTAAGGGATTTATTTCGTTGCGTAGTGTCCTTAAGGGCACTACGCATAGGCGGTTCCTTTTTTTGTCGGTATTTACATTTTTTTGAGATTATGATATAATTACAGACAGTAAAAAGATAAAGAAGACGGAGAAAAATATGTTAAAAAGATTCTTTGCCTACTATAGGCCCCACAAGCTGATCTTCACCCTGGATATGATAGCATCGCTTTTGGTATCTCTTATTGCCCTCGGCTACCCGGTGATCACCAGAAATATGCTCAATGACTACATTCCGAACAGAAATTACCGCAGTATCGTCCTCTTCGGCCTCGTCCTCCTCGGTCTTTACTTTATCAGAATGCTTCTCAACTATTTCATTCAGTACTACGGTCACGTTATGGGTGTAAAGATGCAGGCCCAGATGCGCAGCGATATGTTCAGACAGCTTCAGCGTCTGTCATTCGGCTTTTACGATAAGAACGAGACGGGTAAAATAATGTCCCGTATGACAAACGACTTAATGGACATCAGCGAGCTTGCCCACCACGGTCCCGAGAATCTGCTGATATCATCGATTTCAGTCATTACCTCGTTTATTTATCTTTCCACAATAAACTTTTATCTTACTCTGATAATCTTTGCCTGCGTGCCGATACTTATATTTATCGCCGCAAAGCTCCGCAAAAGGATGCACGATGCCTTCAAAAAGAGCAGACAGGCTACTGCCGTTATCAATGCTTCTCTTGAGAGCAGTATATCCGGCATCAGAGTAACAAAGGCATATACCAACTCCGCAAAGGAATGCGAAAAATTCGAGATTGGCAACGAGGAGTTCATCACCGCACGTAAGGAAGCCTACAATGCAATGGGCCAGTTCCACTCAATGACCAGTTTCATTACAGACGTATTCAACGTTATCGTTCTGATAGCCGGCGGTCTTTTCCTCTATAACGGTGCCATAGACAATTTCGGTGACTATTCCGCCTTTGTGGTATCGGTCAGTATGTTCATTACACCTGTTATGACTCTCATCAACTTCACAGAGCAGTATCAGAGCGGTGTCACCGGCTTTGAAAGATTCATTGAAATAATGGACGAAGAGCCTGAGGCCGATCTTCCGGATGCTGTTGACATAGACACCATCGACGGTCATATAGAATTCTGCGGTGTATCAAGCGAGTATGACGCTGACAGTGAGGTGCTCCACAACGTAGATCTTGATATTGAGAAAGGCAAGACCTATGCTCTGGTCGGCCCCAGCGGAGGCGGTAAGACCACCATCTGCCACCTGATCCCCAATTTCTACGAGATCAAGAGCGGTGTTATCAAGATAGACGGCAGGGATATTAAGTCTATAACCAAGGAATCGCTCCGCCGAAACATCGGTATCGTTCAGCAGGATGTATTTCTTTTCAATGCCTCTCTCCGTGACAATATTCTCTACGGCAGGCTTGATGCCACAGAGGAAGAGGTAGTGGAGGCGGCAAAGAGAGCAAATATCCACAACTACATAATGACCCTTCCCGACGGTTATGATACCGTTATCGGTGAAAGAGGTGTCCGTCTGTCAGGCGGACAGAAGCAGAGACTGAGTATTGCAAGAGTATTCCTCAAGAATCCCTCTATCCTTATTCTTGATGAAGCTACCTCTGCTCTTGATAACGCAACCGAGATACTTATCCAGGAGGCTCTTGACGAGCTGTGCCGCGGCAGAACGACTCTGGTGGTAGCACACCGTCTGTCCACTATTAAAAACGCCGACGTTATAGCGGTCATATCAGAGGGACACATAACAGAGCGGGGCTCACACGATGAGCTTCTCGCAAAGGACGGGCAGTATGCCGAGCTCTACAGAAAGCAGTTCAGAGAAGATAACAAATAAAAAGGAGGAGCAGGTATGACCCTTGCGGTGACCGGAGGTGCCGGATTTATCGGCAGTAACTTCATACTGTATATGCGTGAAAAATATCCCGATCTGCGGATCATCTCAATTGACTGTCTTACCTATGCTTCAAACCGCTTCGTTATAGATAAGCTCTCGTGCGACGCCAATTTCCGCTTCTCAAAAACGGATATATGTGACAGAAATGAGATCTACCGTCTTTTTGAAGAAGAAAAGCCGGACATTCTTGTGAATTTTGCGGCGGAGAGCCACGTTGACCGTTCTATTGATGGCTCAGAGCAGTTCTTACGCACAAACGTACTGGGTACCGGTGTACTTCTTGATGCCTGCCTCAGGTACGGCATCAAGCGTTTTCACCAGATATCCACCGACGAGGTATACGGCGACCTGCCCCTTGAGGGAGACGATCCGCCCTTTACCGAGTCATCACCGTTAAATCCCGGCAACCCCTACTCTGCATCCAAGGCTGCCGCTGACCTGTTGGTGCTGTCCTACTCAAGGACCCACGGTCTGCCGATAACCGTCAGCCGATCGGTAAACAATTACGGACCTCTCCAGCACGGTGAAAAATTCATACCTACCGTGATAAACTCTGTTCTTCGCGGTAAGAATATTCCCGTTTACGGAAACGGAAAAAACGTTCGTGGGTGGCTGTACGTCAGAGATCACTGTGCGGCTGTGGATCTTATCCTCAAAAACGGCCGCGAGGGTGAGATATACAACGTAGGAGCGACAGATTATCTCCAAAATATCGAGCTTGCAGAGCTTATCTGCGACAGAATGAGGGCATCCCGTGATCTGATAACCTTCGTCTCCGACAGACCGGGACACGACAGAAGGTACGACATTGACTGCACCAGGCTCAAGACGGACACCGGCTGGAGTCCGGAGACTGCCTTCTCTGCGGGGATAGAAAAAACCATTGAATATTATAAGTAATGAAAAAAGGGGCTGTAAAAAACCTCAATGCCCTTAAACACGCAAAAAATAAACTAAATAAATAAAAAGACTGCGGAAGAAGTAAAAAAATTCAAACTTCTTCCGCATTTTTAGTTTTTGTTATCTGATTATATATGTATATAAATGATTTGTCGAGCTTTTTGGGAATATGAAGACCTTGCCTCCCTCTGACGAGGGAGGTGGATTTTTGC
>JAFQUL010000245.1 GCA_017408535.1 Clostridia bacterium | reverse complement strand
GGTTAATCTGATTCCAACGAAAGATGAATGGAACAAGGCTTTGTGCGAGCGACACGGTGAAGATGTACAAAAGAAGTTTTCAGCAGCTACGGTTGCTATCTGCGGTCTTGGAGGTCTTGGTTCTAATATCGCTATTTCACTTGTCCGTGCCGGTGTTGGAAAACTAATTCTCATTGACTTTGACCGTGTGGATATTACCAATCTTCACCGTCAGCAGTACAAGGCAGATCAGATCGGTATGTATAAGACAGAGGCTCTGACAGAGAATCTCCGGGAAATAACCCCGTACATTTCACTTGAAATACATACAGAGCGAATTACTGAAGAAAATGCAAAAACTCTTCTCATAGATGCGGATATTATCTGCGAAGCTTTTGACAGTGCAGTAGCAAAGGCAATGCTTACAGAGATCGTCCTTGCTGAAATGAAAGGTAAATATCTCGTTGCGGCTTCGGGAATGGCAGGACTTTATGATGCCAATCGCATTAAGACACGAAAAATAACAAGTCGGTTCTATCTGTGCGGAGATGAAGAAAGCGATGTCTCGGACGGAATAGGACTTGTATCGTCCCGTGTTATGGTGTGTGCCGCACACCAGGCACACACGGTGCTTAGAATTTTAGCAAAACAACTTTAAGAACAAAGAGGAAGAAGAAATGAATAATGACAAACTTATTATTGGCGGACACGAGTTTAACTCCCGTTTTATTCTTGGTTCCGGCAAATATTCTATGAAGCTGATCGAGGCCGCTGTAAAGGATGCCGGGGCAGAGATCATCACCCTTGCGGTTCGCCGTGCCAACACAAAAGAACAGGAAAGTATTCTCGATTATATTCCTGAAGGTATCACCCTGCTTCCCAACACCAGCGGTGCAAGAAATGCCGAAGAAGCAGTTCGCATTGCACGTCTTGCCCGTGAGCTTGGCTGCGGCAATTTCGTAAAAATTGAAATTATGCGTGATTCAAAATATCTGCTTCCCGACAACGCGGAAACAATTAAGGCCACCGAGATCCTCGCAAAAGAAGGTTTTGTGGTCATGCCGTATATGTATCCCGATCTGAACGTTGCCCGTGATCTTGTGAATGCCGGTGCGGCAAGTGTTATGCCGCTTGCATCTCCTATCGGATCCAACAAAGGTCTTGCCACCAAGGAATTCATACAGATACTTATTGACGAGATAGACCTGCCCATCATCGTGGATGCAGGTATCGGCAGACCTTCCCAGGCTTGTGAAGCAATGGAAATGGGAGCCGCTGCTATTATGGCAAATACCGCTCTTGCCACTGCAGGCGATCTTCCTATGATGGCTTCCGCTTTCAAGAACGCTATTGAAGCAGGACGCAAGGCTTATCTCGCAGGGCTTGGCAGAGTGCTGACACGTGGCGCATCTGCCTCCGACCCCTTGACAGGCTTCCTCAGAGATTAAAGGACGGAAATCATATATGTTTTGTAAATTAGCTTATCCCGCCCGAGAGTTCCTTCGGAACTCCGATAATTAGGAGGAAATTTTATGGAAAACCAATTCTTTGTAGATTCAGAGCATCTGTCGCCGGAAGCACTTGCCAAAAAGCACCGTATTGAAAATGATCCTGCAAGCCGTAAAAATCATATGGAGTATCTCTCCGGCATGGAGACCATTGAATCAGACGTATGCTCGCAGGTCATGGCACAAATGAACTCCTATGATTACAGCAAATATACGGCAAGAGATGTTCGTGCGGCGCTTGAGCATACCGTTTGCTCTATTGAGGACCTCAAAGCTCTTCTGTCACCTGCGGCTGAGCCGTTTTTGGAGCAGATGGCAGAGCGGGCAAGACTTGAAACAAGTAAGCACTTCGGGAACACCGTTTATCTGTTCACACCGCTTTACATAGCGAATTACTGTGAGAATTACTGTGTGTACTGCGGTTTTAACTGCTATAACCATATAAAGCGGATGAAGCTTAGTATGGAGCAGATAGAAAAGGAAATGAAGGTCATTGCCGACAGCGGTATGGAGGAGATACTTATTCTGACGGGAGAGAGCCGTCTGCAGAGCAACGTAGAATACATCGGTGAAGCCTGTAAGCTTGCAAGAAAATATTTCCGCATGGTAGGTCTTGAGATATATCCGGTTAATACAGACGAATATAAGTACCTTCACGAATGCGGTGCAGATTACGTTACTGTGTTCCAGGAAACCTATGATACCGATAAATACGAGCAGCTTCACCTGCTCGGACACAAGCGTGTTTGGCCTTACCGCTTTGATGCACAGGAGCGGGCGCTTCGCGGCGGTATGCGCGGCGTTGCATTTTCGGCTTTGCTCGGACTCTCTGACTTCCGCAAGGATGCCCTGGCAAGCGCATTACACGTATATTATTTGCAGAGAAAATACCCTCATGCAGAGATGTCACTGTCTTGTCCAAGGCTCAGACCGATCATCAATAACGATAAAATTAACCCATTGGATGTTCACGAAAAACAGCTTTGTCAGATCCTTTGTGCGTACCGAATTTTCTTGCCGTTTGTCGGTATTACCGTATCCTCACGTGAAAGTGCCGAGTTTCGCAACGGTATCGTGAAGATCGCCGCTACAAAGGTATCGGCAGGTGTTTCCACAGGTATCGGAGATCACGAAAGTAAATACACCGGAAAAGAATCTGACAGTATACAGGGTGACGAGCAGTTTGAGATCGATGATAACAGAAGTCTTGATAAAATGTATAAGGATATCGAGGGAGAAGGACTTCAGCCGGTGCTGAATGATTATCTATATGTGTGAGATGTGTGAGGGGAAGAAAATGAAAAAGTTTGATCCGAGTTTATATTTTATAACCGACAGCACAGGCTATAATGAGGAGGACTTCCTCTACCGTGTTGAACAGGCACTCAAAGGCGGTGTAACCCTTCTTCAGCTTCGTGAGAAGAACAAGAGCACACGGGAGTATATTTGGCTCGCCGAGAAGGTACACGCCATCGCAAAAAGCTACAATGTTCCGTTGATCATAGATGACCGTGTGGACGTTGCTCTCGCTATAGATGCAGAAGGTGTTCACGTGGGGGCTGATGATATACCAATTGCAACTGCAAGAAAGCTGATGGGCGACGGTAAGATCGTAGGAGCAACGGCAAAAACCGTTCCTTGGGCAAAGGAAGCCTACGAGGAGGGCGCGGACTATCTTGGTGTTGGTGCTATCTATCCCACTACCACTAAGGTAAAGACAGTTTTGACTTCTACCGATACACTTCGAAATATTTGTAATGCTGTTCCTGTTCCCGTAAATGCCATCGGTGGACTCCACAGGGATAACATTGACGTTCTTGTAGGTATCCCGATTGCCGGTATTTGCGTAGTATCAGCAATTATGAAAGCAGACGATCCGAAGATAGCGGCGGAAGGCCTGAAAGCAAGAGCACATGAGCTTGCTCTGATTTAAGTGAAATAAGCGGCAGATCGGGGGCACCACCTTATGCCGCTATACAAAACGGTGCTGAGAGCGAAAGGAGTATTTTTATGAAAATGAAAACAGCATTGACTATTGCAGGAAGTGACTGCAGTGGAGGCGCCGGTATTCAGGCAGATTTGAAAACAATGACGATGAACGGTGTTTATGCTATGAGTGTGATTACAGCCCTCACGGCACAAAACACGACCGGCGTAAGAGCAATTCAGGAGTCAACACCGGATTTTCTGGGCGAGCAATTAGATGCGGTGTTCGAGGATATTTATCCCGATGCCGTGAAGATCGGTATGGTAGCTTCTTCTGAGCTGATCTGCGTGATTGCAGACAGACTCGCATATCATAAGGCAAAAAATGTGGTAGTTGATCCCGTTATGGTGACAACCAGCGGATCTTCTTTGATGAAGACCGAGGCGGTACAGACTTTAGTAGAGAAACTTCTGCCCATTGCAACTCTCGTTACACCGAATATTCCCGAGGCGCAGATCCTTTCGGGAAAGATCATCGAAAGCAAAGAGGATATGCTTTCTGCAGCAAAATCTATCGGCGACGCATACGGCTGTGCTGTTTTGCTCAAAGGCGGCCACAGCATAAACGATGCAAATGATCTTTTGTATGCAAACGGAGAATCGGTTTGGTTTGAAGGGAAGAGAATTAATAACCCAAATACCCACGGCACGGGATGTACGCTGTCGAGCGCTATCGCATCCAATCTTGCTAAGGGTTTTACCCTTGCCGAGTCTGTGCAAAGGGCAAAGGATTATATCTCTGGCGCACTTTCGGCGATGCTGGATTTAGGAAACGGCTCCGGACCTATGAACCACGCCTTTGATCTGACAGGACGGTTTTCGAAATATAATATGCTTGAAAGGAAGAAAGAACAGTGAGAAAATATACTACACAAATGGATGCTGCAAGACAAGGCATTATCACGCCGGAAATGAAGGCGGTTGCAGCCAAGGAATACAGAACTGAAGATGAAATTCGAAATCTTGTTGCCAAAGGACAGGTTGTTATCTGTGCCAACAGGCTGCACACATGCATCGACCCTAACGGTGTGGGCTCCATGCTCCGAACTAAGATCAACGTAAACCTTGGAGTTTCACGTGACTGTAAGGATCACGATATCGAAATGGAAAAGGTCATGGCGGCCGTTAATATGGGAGCTGAGGCAATTATGGATCTTTCTTCTCACGGTAATACTCAGCCATTCCGCAGAAAGCTTACAAGTGAATGTCCTGCTATGATCGGTACGGTTCCCGTATACGATAGCGTGATCCATTATCAGAGAGACCTTGCGACACTCACCGCAAAGGATTTTATTGATGTTGTCAGACTTCACGCAGAAGATGGTGTTGATTTTGTTACACTTCATTGCGGTATTACCCGAAAAACTATCGAACAGATTAAGAAGCACAAGAGAAAAATGAACATCGTTTCCCGTGGCGGCTCACTTGTATTTGCCTGGATGTGTATGACGGGGGAGGAGAACCCTTTCTACGAATACTATGACAAGATCCTGGACATCTGCCGTGAGTATGATGTAACCATCTCTCTCGGTGATGCTTGCCGTCCCGGGTGTCTTGCCGACGGGAGCGACGTGTGTCAGATAGAGGAGCTTGTACGCCTTGGAGAACTTACCAAACGCGCATGGGAGAAGGATGTACAGGTTATGGTTGAAGGACCCGGGCATATGCCGATGGATCAGATCGAAGCCAATATGAAGCTGCAGCAGACTATCTGTATGGGCGCTCCTTTCTACGTGCTCGGACCTATCGTCACCGACATTGCTCCCGGATACGACCATATCACCTCGGCTATCGGCGGTGCTATTGCGGCGGCATCCGGTGCGGCATTTCTTTGCTACGTTACGCCTGCCGAGCATTTGGCTCTTCCCAATGTGGATGACGTAAAGCAAGGCATTATTGCGTCAAAGATTGCCGCTCACGCCGCTGATATTGCAAAGAAGATCCCTCACGCAAGAGATATCGATGACCGTATGAGCGATGCCCGCCGAAAGCTTGATTGGGAAGAACAGTGGGCGTGCGCTCTTGATCCCGAAACCGCAAAACGTATCCGTGATGAGCGGAAGCCTGAGCACGAGGACACCTGCTCTATGTGCGGAAAGTTCTGCGCGGTAAGAAGCATGAATAAAGCACTCAATAATGAAATGGTAGATATTCTGTGATGAGAGATAAACAGTCTTATTACCAACTCTAACTGAACCTCTTATTAAACTGTTAATGTGGCCGGCATTTATTGTTCGTTTGATTATTCCGATGTACCGCTTCACATCAACGGTGTTGCACTTCGTATAAATGTGTGTTATAATTAGTTTGAGGCGGTGATATATATGAAAACCTATCTTTTCGATTTTGACGGAACACTCGTGGATTCTATGCCTACATACGTTTCTGCCATGCTGAAGATACTTGACGATAACGGTATTTCTTACGGGAACGATATAGTAAAGATAATTACTCCTCTCGGTGTTTTGGGTACGGCGGAGTACTATGTTAAAATGGGACTTGATCTTCCGATAGAGGAAATTGTTCTGTCAATGAAAAAATATATGCTGGACGCATACTGTTATCATATCGAGGCAAAGAAAAACGTGATACCGGTGCTGAATGAGCTGAAGAAGCAGGGTGCGAGTCTTAACGTTCTTACCGCCAGCCCTCACGTGACTCTTGATGCCTGCCTTAAAAGACTCGGGATATACGGTATATTTGATAACGTCTGGTCCTGTGATGATTTTGCGACTACCAAGGCAGATCCCGAGATATATAAAATGGCGGCGGAAAGGATCGGAGAGCCGGTTGAAAATATTCTTTTCCTCGACGATAACCTGAATGCTGATCTTACAGCAAAGACGGCGGGAATGAAGGTCTGCGGTGTATATGATGACAGCTCGGCAGATTATACCGAGGAGATCAAAGCCGCGGCAGATTATTATATTTACGATTTTTCCGAGCTGCTTGAAATAAAATAATTCTCTATAGCAGTCTGCTGATTATGATATAATCAAACCGGATGTTCCGGAACAGAAAATACTGAATGTCACAATGTTCTGATAACTGTGTTTAGGAGGCTCAGACAATGCTTGGCAATGTTTTACTGAAGGTTATGGAGCTGATAGGCACCGTTGCGTTTTCGGTGTCGGGTTCGCTTGTTGCTATCGGCTGCAGTCTTGATCTTTTCGGAGCTATTATCGTTGGTTGCTTTACTGCTGTGGGCGGCGGAATGATTCGTGATCTTCTTATCGGAAATACTCCCCCTGCAGTATTTTTCAGCCCTGAGACACTTCTTCTGTCTCTGGTTACCTCTCTTGCGGTCTTTATTCTGTCGTATGTCAACTCAAAGCGGTTTAAGGGCATGAGAGAAAAGATTGAAAAAATAAATGTTGTCTTTGATGCAGTGGGGCTTGCGGTGTTTTCGGTAGTGGGAGTTGAGGTGGCTATGACCTCCGGCTTTTCCGAGAACGGTGTGCTTGCGGTCACCCTCGGTGTGATAACCGGTGTGGGTGGAGGTATTATCAGAGACGTTCTGGTAAATGAAAAACCGTACGTTCTGACCAGACACATATATGCCGTTGCATCTATAGTAGGTTGTACGGTGTACTATTTTGTCAGAGGCTATATGTCGCTCACGGTCATAGGCACGGTAGCCGCCATTGCTCTTATCGTGGTAATACGCTTGCTTGCGGCAAAGTTCCGATGGAAGCTGCCCAAGATCAGGCTTGATGATGAAAACAAATAAATTACAGTTAGGAAAACAAAATGAAAGCCAATGAAATAATAGAGGAGCTGTTTGCCCTTGCAGACGGCGGCGATTATAGTCATACCTGTGATACTCTTAAGGCCGGAGACCCGGATAAAGAGGTATCCTCTGTAGCGGTATCGATGTTTGCAACTCCGGACGTGGTGCGCCGTGCCAAGGCATGGGGGGCAGATATGCTTATCGTACACGAGCCTACATACTATAACCACATGGACGAACATTCAAACGAAAGGGTAGAGAAGGACAAACGCCGTCTGATAGAGGAATCCGGTCTTACCTTATACCGCTTTCACGATCATCCTCACAATACAAAGCCGGATATTATTGCATCCGGTCAGCTTAGACAGTTTGGCTTTAAGGGAGAGATAGAATATACCGATATTTTTGACCTTGTGCGCATACATCTTGATGAGCCGATGACTCCACGCCAGGTGGCAAAGCGTATTGAAGAGCGGTGTAATATCCGCCACATCAGAGTCTGCGGTGCCGCCGATACTCCGTGCACCGTTATCTCCGGTATGTTCGGTACTCCGGGAGGAGTTATGGAGGAGCTGCAGGGTGATAAATGTGAGATACTCCTGACAGGTGAGGCCTGTGAGTGGAGTCTCGGTGAATATGCAAGGGATGCGGCTCAGCTCGGATATAAAAAGGCGCTTCTTATTCTCGGTCATATCGGGTCTGAACGTGACGGTATGGTCTATACCGCAGATATCTTAAAAGAAAAGCATCCGGAGCTGAGGGTCGAGTATTTTGAGTGCGGTGAGGTATATACGTATACCGATTGCTGAAAATAAAAAATGAGCAGAAAACACTGCTCATTTTTTATTTTCCGTTACCTTGCACCCTCACGGGTTATTACAAGTTTTACAGTTCTGAACATCAATTTAATGTCAAGCCAAAGTGATTGCGTTTTTATGTACTCCATATCGTAAACGATCTTTTCCTCGGGTCTGAGCTCATAACCGCCGCTTACCTGGGCAAGCCCGGTAAGCCCCGGGGTAACGGCCAAGCGGTTTGAAAAGCCGTGTATATACTCCTCGAACTGAAGGTAAAAGCATTCTCTCTCAGGACGGGGACCGACAAAAGACATTTCGCCTTTTAAAATATTCCAGAGCTGCGGTATCTCGTCAAGTCTGAGAAGACGCAGATACTTGCCTATCTTTGTACATCTGTCATCGTTTTTTGAAGCCCAGATAGGGCCGTCTTTTTCCGCATCGATGACCATCGTGCGGAATTTACATATCATAAACTTCTTACCGTTTTTACCGAGGCGCTCCTGAGTGAAAAAGACGGGACCGGGAGATCCTACCCGGATGAGGATAGCTATTACCGCCATCGGTACTAAGAGCAAAAGCCCTGCAACAGAGGCAGACAAAATATCAAAAAAACGCTTAAAAAACAGGTAACATTTGCCGCCTTTAGGTGTTTCGGGGGCAATATTAAATACCTGTCTGTCGCTTACAGTACCGTCAGAACAGCTCTCGGGGGTATAGTCAGTAGAAATATAATCCATATCTGTTAACTGTACTCGTTCTTTCTTTGAGTTATTTAACTTCTATTATATCATACATAGTACTGTTCGGTCAAGTTATTGTCACTATATTTTACAAAAAAGAATCGTATTACCCTCTCTCTCGCATACCTGTATAAAGATTGACTTTTGCAATTTGTTATGATATACTATAAAATGATGTATTTTTATCTTGTATAGGCCGTGGTAACAGAAAGACAGAATTGTCTGAATGAGGTACAGTTATGGAAAAAAGCATAAATAGCTCCGTTCCGACGGTATCGGTAATAATGCCTGCATATAACGCTGAACGGTTTGTTGAGTTTGCGGTAAGATCGGTACTGAAACAGACCTTTTCAGACCTTGAGCTTATCATAATAGATGACTGTTCCACGGACGGTACTTGTTCTGTTGTTCAGCGGCTTGCATCTGAGGATAAGAGAATATCGTTTATTAAAAATCCGACAAATATGGGGGTCGCAAAAACGCGAAACCGCGGTCTTGACGTATGCCGTGGCAGATATATCGCTTTTATTGACAGCGACGACGTCTGGCACAGAGAGAAGCTTGAATGTCAGATAGGTCGTATGGATGAGAGTGGGGCAGACCTTTCTTATTGCTCCTATTCGATTATTAATGAGCTTGGTGAAAAGGTAAAAAAGGACTATCTTGTCCCTGAGAGCATTACATTTAGATCAATGTTGAGGGAAAACGTGATCGGCTGTTCAACTGCGGTCATATCCCAAAGGGTCACCGAAAAGTACAGATTTAATCCGGATTGCTACCACGAGGACTTTGTGCTGTGGCTGGAGCTTTTACGGGACGGCTTTACCGCTGTAGGGTGTACAGAGATACTCGCTGACTGGCGACTTCTTCGGGGGTCCCGCTCCTTTGACAAGGTAAACAGTGCCAAGAAAAGATGGCATATATACAGAAAGCATCTGAAGCTTTCGCTTCCGGCAAGTGCTATAGCGTTTATTTCGTACGGTATTTCCGGAGTGAAAAAGCATTTTATTTAGACACGTCTGGAGAGGGGATATGGGAGATATTACACCTGGCTGTTCGCTTAATGATCATCAGAGAGCAATGACGGCGATCCTGTGCGAGTTTGACCGTATCTGCCGTACTCTTGACATACCGTACGTGCTTTTTGCGGGTACTCTTCTCGGCGCGGTAAGACACGGCGGATTCATTCCGTGGGATGATGATCTTGACGTGATGATGCACAGAGATGATTACGACCGTTTTCTGCGTGAGGCAGAAAAAATAATTGATGCAGATCAGTTCTTTCTTCAAAAGGAGTTTTCTCATCACTGGCCGATGTTTTTCTCTAAAATGCGGCTTAACAAAACTGCCTGCCTTGAAAAATTTCATCCGCGGGATAAGTCTATGCACCAGGGTATATACATAGATATTTTTCCTTGCGACAACGCTTATGACAGTAATGTTTTGAGAAAGCTTCAGTTTTACTCTTCAAAGGTAGTGATAGCAAAATCACTGTTTAGGCGCGGCTACGATACCGACAGCAAAAAAAAGAAGCTGTTTATGGCTTTTTGCCGAGTTCTGCCTATGGCGCCTTTTCTCAGGTTAACAAAGGGAAAAAAGAAGAAGGGAAAAATATATCACAGCTTTCTTGGCGGTGCATCTAAATATTCGAAAAACATTTATCCGGAGACCTTTTTCACCGAGCGGACAGCTGTTACCTTCGAGGGTAGGGAATATCCCGCACCAAAGGATTACAGCCGACTTCTCATTCAGCTCTACGGAGAGGATTATATGTCGCTTCCTCCCGAAGAGGAGAGAAGAGTAAAACAGCACGCCATACTGGTGGATACCGAAAATTCCTATGAGAATTATTCCGACTACAGAGACGGAATGACGTTTGACGTATACACAAGAAGCATCAGATAAAACAGGAGAATGATATGTCAGAAAAAGAGAGCGGGAAGGGTACGGGTTCTTCCCTGAATGATGATATAAAAATAAGCTATGCAGAGGATAAGCCTGCCTCTGAGTCGACTGCCTCGGTAAAGTCTGTTCCCCGCAGAAACAATATTGCCGTGACGGTATCGGTGATAATTGCAGCGGTTGTCGTTATTACTGTTATATCAGCAGTATTTCTGCTTGGCGGTGCAGACGGTCGTCCGTATGATTCCGATACAGTTCCTGTCGATATGACGGATGCTCCGGATACAACGGAAGCTGTTCAGACAGGGGATACGACTGCACCCACAGTAGACAATTCGGTAGGACTCAGCATCATATCCGTGACCGAATCGGGGGATAAGGTGCTTGTGGAGACGAATCTCGCTACGGTAGCATTTCCGTACGCTTTTTCAGACGTTATTTCTGCCGAAGCGATCAATGCCCCCAGCGGCTCGTACTTGGTTTTCACTGCAGATTGCGGTGAAGAAAGTGCTGAAATTTATTCGCTTGTCTTTAATGGAAATGAAGGTTACAACGTTGGTTCTCTTGACGTTAACGGAAGAAATATATCGGTTTCCGTGCTGTTTTATGACAGTGATCTTTCAGGAGATGCATCTGTTACCTTTAAGGCTACCCAGGAGACCTTTAACGATATAGCCGAATCACTGAAATCCGTTCCGGGGTATACTCCGGCCGGATGATATACTATTCTGAGCTTTGACGGAGGAAGTGCAATGAGCAAGCTTCAGGTCCTTGTTGCAACTATGAGACAGTCTGATATGTCTATTGCTGAAAAAATGAATATCAGATGTGAAGCCGTTATCGCAAACCAGGCCGGCAGAAACGAGCTGACCGAGACGGTCGGGGAGTATGGACGTGTCAGGATGATCAGTACCGATACCGTCGGTGTCGGGCTTAACCGTAATATTGCTCTTTTTGCCTCTGACTCCGACATAATACTTTTTGCAGATGACGATGTGGTGTATAACGATGATATGCCGCAGAATGTTATAGATGCATTTCGCGAAAACCCGAAGGCCGATGTTATTATCTTCAGCATGGATATAACACGGGGAGGGGAAGTGACCGAAAAGCGGCACCTGAAGCGTGGTCGCCGCCGTTTGTGGAATTCGCTTCGTTTCGGTACTTATGTTATTGCCGCACGAAGAAGTGCTGTTATGCGGAACAATATAACCTTCAACCAATATTTTGGCGGCGGTTGTATTTACGGTGCGGGAGAAGACAGCCTGTTTATTAAGGCTTGCTTTGATACCGGACTTCGAGTCTATTCCCATGAATATGTTCTCGGCCGCTGTGCCAAGGACGTTTCAAGCTGGTTTTCAGGACACAATGAGAAATTTTTCTACGACAAGGGTGCACTTATGGGTTATCTTTTCCCGCGAGTATCACCGCTGATGACACTTTATTTTTCACTTAGATTTAAGCGTTCAACAGACATATCGCCTCTTAAGCGGATAAAACTGATGAACGATGGGCGCAAGGGCGGCAAAAAGCTGATTCCCTTCAGCGGACTAAAATAATCTTACAACAATATGCTAACTGCCGTCTGACGGCAGAGTTTAACAGAGGAATTCGAGAATTATGAGATACTTAAGAGATATGAAGGTATTGCATATCGGAAAAGAGAGCGGCGGTTATCCGGTCAGTGGGCTGTGCCTTGAGATAGCTCTCCTTTTCGTC